>JBPCNB010000077.1:0-1641 GCA_051001675.1 Nitrososphaeraceae archaeon
GGTTTATTGTTGTCGTCGCTTCGTCTCCTTGTTTTATGTACAAATCTACAATTTCAGGTCTAAGAGCTGGAGAATTATTACCTGTTTGACATATTAGATTTGAATCTCTTATAAGCAATGCACAAGCCTTGTATTGTTCACCTGTTTTGATGGTCATATTTGGAAATGTTGATACGTATTCTATAAAACCCTGCCCTCCGCTATTACTACTTATAGAATTTAGGTATGAGTTTTTATCCTCAAATAACTTTACCTTTGACTGACCATTTACAGTCACAAATGCTATGACATCTCCACTTTCCTTTCCTAGTCCGTTTACCGTAAGAATTATCTTGAAGATATCTTGTTTTTTGGTTTTTGTTTCTGATTCTCCACCGATTTGTCCTGCGACTTGACTATTTTTTAGCAAGAAAAGCGTTGAGGACAACATTACTGCTACAGCTGCAGTCCCCAAGATTAGCAATAGGAGAGAGAGTGTACATAGACAAAGAGGGGGACAAACTCTAATTAGAGCTTCTAATATTTATGACCTAAAGGGTAAGAGTTACTTATATTTTAGTTAATTAACTTAGACCTTTCTATAGTGCAGCTCAAGGGTGCTGTAATAAGATCCAAGGACTGGATAGAAATGGCCAAAAGATTATAGATAATACAGTAAGGGAAACTGTCCAGCATGCACAAAATATTGCTATAGAACGCTATGGACATGATATAGATTCATGAAATCTTGATAATAATAATTACTGCGTTTGGCTACCCTCAACCCATAATAGGAAAGGTAAATAGAAGCAGAAAAAATCTATTTCGAATCATTCAGTGGTGTTTACTAAGGATCAAGTAAATGCGGATGTCACCTATAGTTCTATACGATTATAGTTACCATGATTATGAAATTATGAACCAATTTGCTCAATAATATTTGAAAACATCCAAATTTCAGTGATCATTTAATAAATTTTTTATATCTTAGTGTATTAATTTTGTAGTAATGTTTTTTTTGGCAAATAAGAATAGTTATAAATTGATGCTTGTATGGCCTTCATTCTTAGTACCGCTTATCTTCACAATAGTTGTCTTGGGAACAACCAATGTAGCAGTCGCACAGGAATCTGATCAAGTACAAAAAATATGGGAAACTCCAGCACAACTGAAGACTCCAGAGTCAGTACTCTATGAACCTACTGAAAACGTATTATTCGTTTCTAATATAGATGGAAAGCCGGATGAAAAGGATGGACAAGGATTCATCTCCAAGGTTTCTCCTATTAATGGGACGGTAATTGAGTTAAACTGGATAACAGGATTGAATGCTCCAAAAGGGATGGCTGTTAGTAGTGACAGCAGTAAATTATATGTCTCAGATATGACTGACCTTGTTGAGATCGATATTGCTAATGGACAAATAACCAATCGCTATAATGCACCAGGAAGTGCTTTTCTTAATGATGTTGTATCAGATGGGCAAGGAAATATCTATGTATCTGATACCGGTACCAATGCCACTTACAAATTTGACAGTAGTAACAAGTCATCATTACAAATATGGTTACAGAGCCCTGAACTCAGAAACCCTAATGGATTATACGTAGACAATAGTACAAATAAACTAGTTGTTGCTTCCCTAGGTGGCTCTCTGAGGGT
>JBPCNB010000078.1:0-1469 GCA_051001675.1 Nitrososphaeraceae archaeon
CGACTATAATATGTATCGAAAGGAATCATCTGCTTACTTTTTTGCTACTCTACTACTCTAGGTTAACCAATTGTAAAGTATTGATCCTTCTTCATCCCTCTCGGCTGCTGTTTGTGTCTCTTGCCTAATTATGCTAATAAGCGATAGTTTTCCATCAATACGAAGCGGATATTTGAAGGTGTTATGTTTATTTTTTGTCTATTATTTCATAACATTCTGATATATTTTCAAATCCCTTTATTGGTCTCTCTATAGGGATTGTCTCAAGATTGAATTCATATTCTACCCTTATTTTCGTGGATGGCGACAAGATGATTTGGTCTTTGCTAGCCACAGCTTCCAATCTGCTAGCTAAATTTACATTACCATCTACTGTTGTAAACTGATCTCTCACTACTGTCAATATGAGTCCTACCAATACATTTCCGGTGTTCATTCCACATCTTAAATCTGTAAATATTTCTTGTTGTCCAGTCTTTGTTATCCAAAGATTAATCCAATCTAATTTCATTTCATCAAAAAAATCCCTTAGTTCTAGAGCCGCTTTAACTGCACTAATTGCGCCTTTCTTTCCATTATCACTACTATCAGTATCCTTGTAACCGAAGAAGGCCATTATTCCATCCCCCATGAATTTGTCAAGTACTCCTTCATGCTTTTGAATTATCACCGCTGCTTCTGAAAAATACTCTCTCAGAAACTCTACGATTAGCTCCTTATGAGACTTGAGTTTCTCACATAAAACAGAAAATCCACTCATATCCCAGAATACAATAGTCAGTATCTTATTCTGCATGGTTACTAATTCTGGATCTTGTATCTGTTCTAACACAACAGGATCAACATATTTTTCTAAGCTAGTGTGCATTTTCTTGAATTCTAGTGAGTTATTAAGAATAAATGAGGACTCAAGCAGTTGTAACCGTTCTTCGTCGTTATGTAAATCTTCTTCCCTTTGCAAAACGACTACTGTTCCTCTCTCATTAGGATGCAAGGAGCAAAAATAGGATATGCTTGTTGTTTTTTTAGAGGTATTGAAACTTATAGAGCCAGTTTTCCCTATTAAGATTTCTCCAGTATCAAAATATCCATCAGAGACAAGGGTGTCAGGGTTACCTGAAACTAATCTATGGCTCTTATTTTCTTGATTTGTCCATTTTATTTCTTGTCCTTGTAACACTATAGATAACCTAGGGCGAAAATACTTCTTTCTTCTTGGATCCCATTTATCATCGATTTTGATTATTACTTCATTATCCAAAATTCAAACACCGCTCAAGCATTGACATAGCAACGGGAGAGAATGTTAGCAACGAAACAATTAAGATTTTCTTTTCTTATTAGGTTTTGTTCGATCGAACCTTTGGATGTGGAGACAGTGAGAATTATAAAAGAAGCAATCTGAGCGATTTGGTCTCTGGGTTGCATCTTATCAAGTCTCCACATACAACAACAGGCCTATTATATTG
>JBPCNB010000079.1:0-1725 GCA_051001675.1 Nitrososphaeraceae archaeon
GATTGACAATATTTACAAAGATACCAGCCCTTACTTTAATCCCACTCGTAGGCTTTATTGTATTTACAAATAACAAGAAAAGTTTCAAAGCTCTCGGAATATGGATTATTCCTGTTATTTTGATACCACTGATCTGGCCTCTTCATGCCGTATTGGCAGGAGAATCCAACCAATTGTTGGAGGGCATCAATTATCAGACAAGTAGAACTAGCAAGCCGTTATTCGATGCGGTAAATGACTTCTTCAATAAGGACCCCGTACTTTTAATATTGGGGATAGCAGGATTTGCATACGCTGCCGTCATAAGAAAGGATTACATTTTCATAATTTGGGTAACTCCATTTTTGGCCTTTTTTTACCTCCTTGACTATGTCTCTCATTTCCATATGATCCCACTAATCCCAGCGTTTTGTATTGGAGCAGCTGTCCTGATATCAGATCTATCCGATAAGATAATGTATAAAAAAAAATTGATACGCAAAATATTGCCATTTGCCATAATCTTCTCAATAGCTATCTTTGGCCTCGTAAGCACGACAAGTCTAATAGCCAAAACGAGAAATTCATCGGATTTCGATGTCCTAGCATCCGTAGCACAACATCTGCCGGAAGATGCTGAAAAAGTTAGGATTGCTAGTAACAGTGATGGAATCGAACTTAAAAGTGCTGATATTGAAAGTAACAAAAACGAAGACTTTACTATCATAGGAACTTCAAAACATTTCTGGATATTCCAATATGTTTTCGACAAACGCGAATATGATTACAAGTCTCCAAATAATATGATTAGTAAGAAAACCCTTGAAAATGTTAAGGACGGTTCTGAAAAAGTTCTCATGATAGCCGATGAGAATATGAGAAAAATCGCATCGGGCGAGGAGTTACCACGAACATCTAAAGCGGAGATAAAAGCCGAACGAATATCCGATCTTTACAATAATACGAAGACAGTCGCAAATGTTCATAGAGTGGAAATCAGGACAAATTACTAATTCATTTTAGGCTCGAAAACGCTCAAAGTTATTGACGTGTAAATTGATATTGCTTGCCAGTGCAATAACTAGCTGCTTTTAATGAGCAGCACTACATGAAAAATTTGTAGAGCGCAGTCAAATAGTTCTAATGATACTCTAAAAAGGAACTATGCTTACCTTATATATGCCAAGAAAAAGCTTGCCACATTATTAACCAATGTTAGGCCCACAGGTCGTGGTCCAAAGGGCATAATGTAGGACGTGAACGAATGATAAGGGGACTTGAGCTGTAAGAGAAGGATTGCTTTCTGCCTAAAGCACAAGTTTAGTAATATCAACAAAAGGAAACCACAGGTTCAAACATTAGCCATTGGGCATGAAACAAAGAATAACAACTCATTCATTTAATTAGATCGTATGACCTAGAGAGACAGAGCACGCAATCGCAAAATATAATTCATGACGTGCATAGACATTAATTCTGTTATCCTGCTGAAATAAAATGTTTTCAATTTGACTTTGAATTGTACACTTGGAGGACAAGAATAATGTAGGTTACTAACAATTAGTAAACGAGGATTGACCAACTAACTTAGTGCAAGTAAGCTAGTTATAACGTAACTAATAGTTGCTTCTTATATCAACTTCACTTCCAGCCCTTCCCTGTCTGACACTAAAGTAAGGGTACTTCTCATAGTCATATGAAGATGTGTTCCAGTTAAATTTTGCAAGGCTCAGAGTATTATCATAC
>JBPCNB010000080.1:0-2355 GCA_051001675.1 Nitrososphaeraceae archaeon
ATACAGTCTCCTGAATCATCAACATCGACTAAGCTATCATCATCGTCGTCTATACCATTGTCACATATCTCCTCCTTAGCCTCTGTTGTTGGAGTAATTCTATTTGTCTCCTCTTCAGGAGTTGGCACTTGGGTCGGAGAAGAATATTCCTGTTGTTTTTCTTGAGCTGGAGATACTATTGTTGGTGCCGCCGATGATAGAAGTGGAGCCCCAGACGTCGAAGGGGGAGGAGAAGGAACAATACCAGTAGCTTGCTGACTTTGATTTATTAATTCAGTTCTTGCTGATCCCACGCCTGTAACGTTTATTTTATTATGTGAGGTTGAGTTAGTACCATCATTATAATGGCAGATGACTTTTGAAACTAATTCATTTGTTCCTTCTCTGATAAGAGAATAATAAGGATCGAATGTAAATGTCCATTTAGAATAGTCGTCCTTACCCCCTCTACTAGTAGCTGTAGCATTTTGATAAGGCCTTTCATCATTTAGAAGAACAAATACTTGACAAAATGTTAAATGGCTGTCTGAAGAGGTTCCATATATTGTCAATTTACCTGATGGTATATGCTGATCAGCATCAGGATATGTGATTTTTACTTGAGGCTTTTGATCTTTTTGAGCGTCAACAAATAGGAAAAAAGAAGAAGAAAAGGAATACAAAGACGCTGTGAGGGTCAAAGTTGACAGCGTGAGTACACTAGCAATGACTGATATCCTCTTGATTGTAATACCCATTGTAAACCATGTTTTCAATTTTATTTAAATATTGATAATCGATACAGAGAGAGGATTATTCAGGCACCATTAATGGTTGTAGGATAACATGATAATGCAAAGAGAACAGCACTTAAAATACGGAAGCTAAATGGCACTATCTCTTATGATTTGTGATAGTAGGTTGCTATCGGCTGAAAAATACCGCAGGATTTTTTGATAAAGTCAGAATCCGATAATTGAGCTTCTTCTATCACATTTCCTGATAAGCTGACAGTAGTCTCTTTTGACTTGATCTCATTTAATATTATATCAGCTAGAGGACCACGGTCTCAAGTCTTGCTTAGAAGTATTTTCTAGGTGCTTCACCAGACTGTTTTCATGACTACTATCTGTGATTACAAAGCTCTAGAGTTATGTGTTGACCTATTCCTGTGAAAAGGAGAAAAGGCAGTTAAAGTAACCTTATGATAACAGGACATCAATGTCGTCGCCTTTAATGGCAATACTCGCGATTGCTCCCATAGCAGCCCTCATTAGCTTATCCGTATCCATGTACAAATGGGATCAACAACATCTACAGGTGGAGAGCCTTGCTGGGGACTCCATATTCACATGTAGACAAGCAGCATATATGGAGATTCTAGTTAATCATAATATTCCCAAGGATCAAAAGGAGAAAATGGTAAATGTGTTAGCAGATTGTGATGATAACATGCTTTACTATAAAGGCCGATGTGAAATACAACCTACAAAGGTTTTCTGTTCTAACTCTGCATTAGATGGATACTTGATACTTAGAGGGATTGAAAATGCAGAAAGACCAGCGGGGTTTACAAAGACTTAGCAACTGTGTTTTCTAATAAGGATCCACCGGCGATCTTATAGAGTCCAGAAAGTTTATTGACAAGTTCAAAAAACTTGATTAGTTGTATCTTGTTCTCCCGTTTCCTTTTCCTGTTCTTCTTCTAGATGGTCTTTATTTTCATCATAATTCGTTCAGCGATTCTCCGATTGTTCTTCTCAGACGACAGGGATATCAAAAGTTGCCAGATATGGGCAAAGATCCCTTTTTTGGCTCATAACGCCTTTATACGTCCTACAATCCATAACAGGAGGTCTTATACATTATACATGCGTATCGCCAGATCAAAAACACCTTCGCTAAGCTTTATCCTAAAGAAGATAGCAGATGATAAGGCTCTGACTCTTTTCAATCTTATCGCTCTTTCTAAGGAGAGACGTCATAAGTACTTAAGTGAAGCGAATCTGACTACAAAGCAATATTACTCTAGAATTTCAGGTTTGCTAAATGCTGGCTTGATTAAACGGCAAAAAGGAGAGTATTCTCTTACTCTTTTAGGAAGAGTAGTATATGATACTAATATGACGATAGACCAAGCACTCACTTACTATTGGAAACTAAAGTCAATAGAATCGATTCAAATCTCTACTGCTGACAAGGGATTACCAGTAGCAGAGTTATCAAGAATAATTGATACTTTAATAGACAACTACAAAATCAAAGATATTCTGGTGAAGGAATTACATGTTCCTGAAGACAAGCCAGTGACATCATCGTCATTATCAACAACAGAACAAAGAAAACAAATTAAAATTGCAAAAGTAGATTAATCTT
>JBPCNB010000081.1:0-3678 GCA_051001675.1 Nitrososphaeraceae archaeon
TAAAAATACAGGCGATGTTTCATGATATCAGCAAATCCTCTTCTCAACTAGCAGGCAGAAGACTTTTACTTTATTGCCATCAATCTCCACATCGTATTTTTCTTGATTCATTCGTTGATACAAGATAGGATTTTGTAAACTTCCAGTAAGTGTCTCTTCCAATCGTCTGGGAAGATTTTCCATCCTACGTCCACTAGAAGATGGTTCCCTGACGTTTTTCCCATTAGTTGTATCAAACTGTGCTGCATGAAAGGAACAAGTTACTATATTTTTCATTTTCCATCACTGTTGAAAACATTTACCAGTACGCACAAGTTTGATATGACAGATCATTAGGTTGTTCTCAGATTCTTTATTCCAAAAGATGAAGATTTTTAGCTTTCTTTTTAACAAAAGCAATTCTCATAACTGCTCTTATATCACAACAGTGTATACAACTGAAAATGGTTAAAGCAATACCTGAAGGATATCATTTTATCACGCCCTATTTGGTGGTTAATATTGCGGGGGCTGCAATACATTTCTATAAGCGTGCATTTGAAGCCAGAGAAACTTATAGACACCGTAGTCCAGATGGAAAAAATATTATAAATGCAGAGCTGAAAAGAGGAGATTCCATAGTTCTTTTGTCAGATGAGTTCCGCCATGGCTGCTGCCTTTCGCGTAAGCTCATAGGAGGGATTGCTGTTATACTACATATTATACTGAGAATGTGAATAAAGTCTTTAATCAGGACCTAAATGCTGGATCAACTATTGTCATACCTGTAATGGACATGTTTTGGGGAGAAAGATACGGACAGCTAAGGAATCCTTTTGGACACGTCTGGTCAAGAGCAACACATAAACAAAATCTTAGCCAGGAAGAAATACAGAAAGCGGTGAGACTATACAGATAGATTAGGTACATAACCTTCCTTATACTCTGTGAGCATTCCAAATAATGGAGTTAGTTCTTGTTATCATTGTTCTCTCATTGTTAATATATTATGGTTTAGCTAACGCTAAAAATATTCTAGAAGTGCAAGGGGCAAATTCGATTAAACTAATAGTGGAAGATGATAATAGAAAAAGTTCCTACTTCTCTAAAAAGTACGGTTGTGAAAGAGGACACTACTGCATACCTGCCACAAGGATATAATAGTAATCATACAAAATAATAAAGACCATGGTATTATTGCAGCTAGTAGTAGAGAACAGCTTGAACTTAAATGGAAATGCTAAAACATCAAGGCTTTAGCACTATAATACTAATCTTATCTGGAATAAGTATAACATATATTGTATTTCCACTTGCTTCTATACTGACTTTTGGTGAGCCTACGAAGTTACTAGATTATCTGACAAGACCAGAACTCTGGGATGCCTTTGTTCTCAGTCTAAGCTCGGCGTCGATTTCAACTCTATTTCTGACTCTCTTCGGAATACCTCTAGCGTATTTCCTAGCAAGATATACTAACTTCCGTGGGAAGTTTGTAATTAGGGTTGTCGTTATTATTCCGCTAGTTCTTCCTCCACTTGCAAGTGGTGCTCTTCTGTTAGGTGTGTATGGGCCAAGATCTAATTTGGTTCAATATTTTCCAGGAGTTGAATTTACTCAATCCATGCTTGGAGTTATTATAGCTCAAACATATATTGCTTCTCCATTCATGATACTTGCAAGTCAGGCAGCATTTGAATCAGTTGATGAATCATATGAAAAAGTTGCTAGATCGCTTGGTAAAAATAAACTAGAGACCTTTTTTAGGATTTCACTTCCATTAGCCAAGACTGGAATAATCATAGGCATCATGATGTCGTGGGTCAGAGCTGTTGGGGAGCTTGGCGCTACCATGATGATGGCATACAACCCCCATACAATCTCTATTCAAATCTTTGAAGATAATGCAATCGGGGGACTAAGACAAGCTGTTTCAGGTATTATTCTAGTTGTGTTACTAGCCGCCTTGGTTCTGGCGGTGTTTTACATTACAGGCACTAAAGGGCGACGAGTAATCAGCTTGGGCAAGTCGGATAGTAGTGAACATTAGTAACTGATATTAGAACTTGTCACCTAGCTAAGAAGTGTGGTGGTGGAGTTACACTCAAATACAGACCTCGAAATAGCCGACAGTGAGATTGGGTTATGAACATGCCTACGGGAAATGGCAAGAGCACAGTTCAAACCTTATTGCAGGATTTAGGTCTAATCAGGGTTATATTATCGGGAATGGATTGGATATTAATACAGTAGCTGCAGAGTCCATAAAACATGGAGAGGAAAATGGATGATTATGGAAGACATTCGATGCCTGAATCCTATTCTCATAACAAATACCCCAGATGGTTAGGGAGCACTACTCTTATTGATTTTATCCGAAAAGGTAAGGCGACAGCATCTATGGTTGTACTATAACTTGTTTTATTAATGATGTACAGCTCCATTTACAACCGACGATCTTTCTATCGAATGGTCAGCGTTTGTGTCTGGGAGCGGCTAGATACATTCAGCTTGACAAGGACACTAGTAAAGCCAGACAGATGGCAATTATCCAGCTGCTAATCCTAATATACATTGTAGGCCCTAAGGTGTGATTGCCATGAGTTATACAAAATCGTTAGGTATAATCGCAATTTTCAGCGCCCTACTGTTGGCTGCGGGAGTAGCATTAGGAAACGGAACATCAAACTCGATGACTAAACAAAATGCCGATGCTCAGATGAAGGGTGGTAATGATACTGGTATGATGATGCCTGGAGACAGAATGATGAAAATGGGCAATAACGTAACAAGCTCGATGAACTTAATGAACATAATAGGGAATGCCATTGGAGCGAACATTAATGTAAGCTTGAGCGATGCTAGTACATCTGCAGAAACTTCAATAGGTAATGATTCACACGCTGTGTCAGCTGAGCTTGGAGAGAAGAATGGATACTTGGTATACAACGTTATGGTGATAGACCCGAGCATGAATTTCAGTAAGGTAGTAGTAGATCCAGGGAATGGAGAGGTAATATTGAGTGAGCAGATATCAAAAGAAGAACATATGAGGATGCATGGGATGGATAAGAAGGGTTATGATGGGTACCGGAATGATGATGGAAGGACCTGATACAATTAAGAGACCTCAGGATGGATGGGAGGATATCCAGGCTGATAAATAAAAAAGTAAAAGATCGAGAAATCCATCTCTTTTTGGAGTCTTAGCTAAACTCTCCAACAATCGATCTGAAAATGATCTCCCGCCTATTTGAATTAGATTTGATCGTTCCGGCAAACCCTCTAGGAACTCTATGTTGCCTAGAGAAGTCTTTAGTAGAGAGTAGTATCAATTTCATCTGTTTTAAGTGATAGTTTATACCATTGTTATTGTTATTGTGTATAAAATGTGTGCAGACACTTTTTTATTCATTGGGGCTCTATCAATTAACTAACTCAGCATATCGAGATCTAAGTTTATCTACTTGATACTGCTATAAGCGGATTACTCCTATGTTTCCAGCTGTAGGTATCTTTTGACTTCTTTAGACCAGTCTATGGCTGGTGAATTTATGGTCTGCATTTTCGATAGAGTCTGGTCCCTTAATTGTAATGAACTTCTCCAATGTAGTTTGCTGTATCAGTGACACAAGATTTGCACCACATACTGGATGGCCATTCCCTCTTTATCCGCATTTTCATCTAGATGTGGATTAC
>JBPCNB010000082.1:0-3542 GCA_051001675.1 Nitrososphaeraceae archaeon
ATGAATGAATGAATGAATGAATGAATGAATGAAACTTACACAATGGCCAGATACCCTATCCTCCAAAATGATCGAAACTGAGAATAAGTCGGCACTAAGCCAGAGCCTTGATGTTTGAATAAAATGAGTGTATCTTATACGCCTATGTTCTTGGCCAATTTTAGAATTTTCTTCCCATCTCCAGTGAGCTTGTTTTGAATTTTGTTTTTTACTGTGGTCCGTTCTACCAAGCCCTTCCGTTCTGCCCTCAAGAGCAGCTTGTGGCCGTATCCATAGGCACCGAGTTTTTTTAACAACTTCCTGGTTGGATATTCCCTATTTCCAATGGTCTTCAAAAGCTTTACGACAGCCTTTTCTTCTATCAAAATCTTTAGGAGTTCAACTTGCTTCAAGTGCAGTCATCTACTACTACTCTTCCCTTTAATACTCATCATTATTAACCGTTACTAGGGGTTAGCAACAATTCTAAGCATGCGGAACTGCATTTTATTGTACTCTTGAATTAATAACCAATTAAATGAACTGTCCTTTCCATACTATTACGTAGGCATCACTGTTACTGTTTAATAATTATTATTCCTAATGGATTATTTTTTGATTTCTATTGGGTACGCTCGTCTTATTATGTCTAGGAACCGACCCTTTTCATTTTCGAGCCGCACCTGGGACAAGCCGCTTGATTATGTTTGGTTCCACAACTCATACAATAATAGCTTAGTGAGCTGGAATTACCTCCGAAAAGGGAGGCTCCAGACATACCCATTTTTCTCATCGCCCTTTTTCTCATATAAAAGCTTAACAAAATGAATACTCCTATTATTATTGGAAGTGAGAAGGGGAAAGGCACAATAAAAGAGATAGCAAGACTAATACCTAGTGAGATCCCAATCCACATCAGTTGCTGAGAAATAAAGCCTCTATTATCACTCAATACTTCACAACCGCCTTCATTCCTATAATATATTACGGTATGACTTAAAATAGCTTCTGTTACCAGACCGCTGAAAAACACCGGATAAAGGCAAGTACTAAATTATTTACTATAGCTAGGAAGGACTGCTATCTACGAATTAGGGGCTACCGATTCTGTTGAACAATCGCGATAGAAGCTACTCCAGATATCGGTTAGTCTTTATTGTTGGTGGAGTTGCTATCTTGAATTTATTCTCATTCTGTTTGCCTGAGCCAAGTCGTTGCAAGAAAAACTCTGCATTACAAACAAACAAACAATCTCTTAGTATTGTTTCAACCCTATAGCAAGCTCTATCGATCAATCAATTAGATAATTCTTCGTCATTTTCTCTTATTGCAAACCATTGTGTCGTCACTACTTGCTTGACATGACAAAGTTACTGTTCATTGGTAAACAAAAGATAATGTTCCGTGGATCTGCATAGATCATAGATGCTCGTACTTTCCTAAGCGTGTTTGGACTTTGTGTATTGTATTGTATTGCCGTATTAGACTTCTTTCAAAGCCTCTTATTATACAATATTATAGACTTTTGGTAGCACTGGTAGAGCCAAAAGATGCTTCATGACCCTCAGCAGCAAAAATCGCCACAGATCATTTAAATTAGATTAGATGTACAGGGTAATTACATCGACCAAACCGAAGGGGAACAAAAACCCTGATAAAGTGTGTCAAAAGCACTTTATCAGGTCTTCTTAATTATATTTTGTTGCTTGCTGTTCTCTTCCAAGTTCTCTTTTTGTCACCTTCTGCAAGCGACATTCTAAAAGGAATAGAAGAACACCAAAGGGGCTTCTGTGCATCAGCTACCTGTAGATGGTCTTTATAAGCCTAGTCGCAACTCGTGTTAAATAGGAACAATAAGATCTATTCAATAGAAATTATAGCAAGAGTCATCACATCATACCTAACCTTCAAGAGGAGTACAACTCCTGATGGTCCTTTGGGCAGGCGGGAATAAGATTCAACGTGTTTGTATAATATAATATAATTTTAAATGCTAGCAGCACTCGAATATCAACATCGTCATTCCTTCATTCCTTCATTCATTCATTGAATCGCCGCAAAAAACTATTCATTAGAAAATGCAATTATCTCCATTTCCTCATACGCATCCTTTACGGCCAAAAGAAATAAGGTATCCTCATAAATTAACAGCCAGTCTTTAATTCCCAGGATTGGAAGGCGTCTGACAAGAACCTTTGTAATTGTGTTATGTTGCTGGCGCCATGCAGTACTGCTTGGACGGTTACGATTGGATTCAGCGGAGGCAGAACCAGAACCAGCACCAGTCAAATCTTGCTTCACATCAGTAATTAGATATGCGTGGGAAAGATTCTTGTCCTTCAAATCAAAAAGGGTATCTTGCAATTCAATTCCACAGCGTCCCCCCTCAATATTGACATTAACAACATCTCCATGCCTATTTTCTATTTTTGACGTTACATAACTCTGTGCTATATTGAAGGTTCCAAGTTCGATCATAACCCTGCTATAATGAGACTGGGAAAGATTCTTGAGCTTCGTCCCGGCCTCATAATATAATTTTTCAGACAACTTATCATAGAAGTCCTTTTTCTCAACTTCCATAGGCTCTCTGCTAGTCTCTTATTTTTTGGCCTTTTCTTACCTTTCCTTTCTCTATCTTTCTATTCGTTGCCGTTGCACTTTACCTCCCCATTCTTGATATATAAAAAGTGCATAATTCATGACAATTTTTTTTCAAAGCTTCCTGTTGCCCTGCCGCCACCGTGCTCCAATTAGTAGCGCCGCGAACAGTCCACCAATGACCAACAAACTTGAGGTAGATGAAGAGAATTCTGGTACAACGACATAGCCTCGGGCGATTCCACTTCGAGTCGTATCAGGAGAAGACTGATCCCCTCGGAGCAATCCTTTGACATCAATTTCAATTTGAAATATTGCATCTGCTGGGAAAGATACCGTTTGTGAATCTGTTGAATTGTCAGCTGTAAGATTCTCAGTCCTTATTACCTCAGTTCCGTTAGAATCTAGAATCGACATATCATATAGCACATCTGCGTTTAAGGGCTCGCCAGAAAATGCGTCGGAGAAATTCAAAATGATTGTAGACTGGTTGCCTGCTGCAAGCTGTTTAGGCTCCCATGATACCATAGCATGGATCCCCCCTGTATCGGTAGTAAGATCTGAGGAGGTAGATTGAGTAGCATTTTCGGTTTTAGGTATTAGGCTAAATGACATCAAGTCGATATTTCCATCCCGGCTACTCATAATACTATTGTTAGTATTGCTAACACTAGTATTATTAGCAGTGGCAGTGGTAGTAGTGCCATTTGTACTGATATTATGCGTATTATTACTGCTGCTGCCAGAGCTCGTACCAATGGTAGTCAGATTAGCACCCAGATCGAGGATTTGATTTTTGTTTATCAAGTAATGTACAATGGTCGTGTCATTTGCGGTAAAAGGATCTATAGCCAATGCTCTGCCAACAAGGGGGTGACCATTTACTGATGCACTAAAACAAGAAGGACTCGATGCGCCAATTTGTTCTAAAAAAGCATTAGAAAGTTTTATTTCTTCATGAA
>JBPCNB010000083.1:0-2670 GCA_051001675.1 Nitrososphaeraceae archaeon
CCCTTACCTAAGTTTAATTATAAAGCAAACCTTTACTAGACTATGGAGGTCTTAATGAGTAAATGAAGTCAAATGTGCCAGGATAACGAGCACAAGATGAAACTTGGGCTAAAACGGTATTAAGTTCATTCCTTAATTGAAATTATTTGGATGAGTGCATATAAGTGCATTTAATCGCATAATACATTAGTGTTATAGTCAAACTTAAGTAACATTAGTTTCACAGAGAAATAAAGAATGTCAAATGAAGGAATGAATTTCAAGGATAATGTTAACAATATCCTCATTCTAGATGACGAATTTGAAATTATGACATTACTTAAAATGGCATTGGAGAGACAAAAATACTCTGTCTGTGGATTTATAGAACCACTGACCGCACTTGAACATTTTAAAATCAATTGCACAAAATATGGTTTGGTTATTTCTGATATTAGGATGCCTGCAATGAACGGTTTTGATTTTGTAAAGAATATAAGACAAATAAGATCAGACGTAAAGGTATTGTTAATGAGTGCGTTTGCAGTTGAAGAGGATCCTGAATTTTCTGCCAAATTGAAATCTAACAACGTAGACGGCTTCATTCAAAAGCCATTCTCAATGAAAAAGATGCATCAAGTAGTAACGACACATTTTAGCGTCTAATGTTAGCATCTAAGCATATTTTGATGCATAGCATCACTCATATTACAAAGATGTTTTGATAGATTGATATAATTTAAGACTTAATATCAGTGTTATACCTTGGTTGAAGAAAAGACAACCAATGAAATAGCAATAGCAATTATGATAATAATTATGATAATAAGAACACTGATTCTTCACATTTATTCTGTTATCTTAACCAAATGTGTCAGGTTAATAAAGATTAGTTAAACTTTATAGATAATCTAAAAATGCCAAAGAAAATTGTATGGGGCGTGATTGTAGATAAAAAAAGGATCGACATTAATCTATCATTAGTCAACCCCATTTCTTATAGTTATAGGTTACTAGCTTACAAGTATGTTATTAGTTTGTCTGCGAAGTACAAAATAGTTTCTTCAATGTTTTAATTCTGAATTCCTTGGTAGAATTTGACCTAGTGCACTATCGTTCGAAAAGTTAAGTTAATCCTAGGTTGGGTTACACTTTTAGACTTGGGTAAGCTATGTAGCCAATTCATTTGTGTGGCGTCTTTCATTAACAGCAAACCGCCATGTTCAAGTACAAGTGAAATTATTTGTTTAGTTTGCTTATGTTTAAATGAAAATTTTCGTTCTGCTCCAAAACTCAATGAAGCAATGGTATTATTCTTTCCTAGTGATTCCTCATCATCACTATGCCATCCCATACCTTCATTTCCATCATGATATAAGTTCAGCAAACAGGAATTGAATTTTGTTTCTGCAAGTTCTTCTACTATTTGCTTGAGCTGAGAAAGTTCTTTCGTCCATGCTAATGCTTGCTTTGTTGTATTTGAATAGGTATACGAGTAGTCAGAATCACCATACCACGCAGCTTTTCTTTTAGTAACAATATGCTTACCAAAAATGATGACTTCATCGTTTTCCCATAAAATATTTTGCATTAACAAATCAAAGTATTGATTTGTTTCTTTAGAAGCCACTACCTTTCCATAATAGTATACCGTACCATCTTTAGGCAGTAGGTTGCTTATTCTGTACTCATCGAAAAAACTCATTTTATCTCTTATTCCAATAGATTTGATCCTGTATACTCAGCTATACTTTATGGTTTTGGTTAGTACCTATTTCAGCATGCGAAGTATTTCCTACGTCATTAAAGAGAAGAGAAATTTGCTGGTATCTACTAACGAAACTTTCTAAGATTGGATTACGTCTTATATATCCGATGTAAGAGTCTATGATTAATGGAAGAAGGGATCCAGCCTTAAATGACTTTGTATTAATATGCAATAGCTGCTGGAGAACAAATAAGGATAAGCACACCAAGATTATACGTACTTCACATGAAAAATACTACTGTGAACGCTACTTAGGGATGTATGACAATCTGTGTCATTGTTAAATAAAACAATTTTCTTGTTGTCAGAAAGGGTTTTGTTTGTTTCCTCGTTGTGTTCTATTTTTTTAATTTTGTAGAGGGAAGATTTGAATGACATTGTGAGAGAAGAAAAAATGTCTCCCTACACTCATACACTCATTAGATGAAGTAAGTGTAGGTTAAAATATTGAAACACCTTTTTTTTATATAATGACCGGCCATTCAGGATTACTATTTATGCCTTATTTAACAAGGTTAATTAAGGAAGATAAATGACTGTCATAATAGTCAACATTGCATAAGATCTGGAAAAACGATATGTTGTTGTTTATGAAAAGAACTTAGTTGCCACTATTATAGTAAGCCGTTTGAGCAAGGTTGAGACGAAAAATTGAGATCTGTGGTTGATATTCTAAACGCAATATCTGACGATAGATCTTTACTTTTGTTTAACACCATTGCTATTTCAAATGGTGAGACTGACAGTCAGGTAAGAAAAATGGGAATTACTTTGAAGCAGTATTACTCAAGAATGGCCAAGTTGACAAAAGCTGATTTGATAAGAAGAAAGAATGGAAGATATTGCCTGACTCTGTTGGGTAAGATAGTTTATGAGGCTCATATGACAATAGGTAAAGCTCTTAATTACTATTGGAAGCTTCA
>JBPCNB010000084.1:0-6209 GCA_051001675.1 Nitrososphaeraceae archaeon
CAGTCAAACTTATTTGCTAAATATTATTAGACCCTGGTTTGGAAGAAGAGGGGGAGGAAGGAAATGGATCTAATATGCTGGGTGGTGATTGATGTGGCACAAACACATTAAATAAAGCTAAATTAACAGAATTATTGGTATCTAGTCTCGTTATCACTTGATGTGTCCCATCATCCGGAAATAGATATTTCACAGAAAAGTGACCATCATTACCTATAGATATATTCTCAAATTTAAACAACCTCTGACCGTTCGTGACCACTACTCTTGCCACCGCACCTGTATCAGAAATATGTTGACCGGTTGCCATATTCTGGACGCTAAATTTAAGCTCTGTGAAAGTATCAATAATGGGTTTTTCAGGTTCGTAAGTGAACTGAATATTAATTTCATTATCTGAATGTGTCCAATTTTGTATCCTAGATATGTTGCTTATGGGCATATGTGCGTAAGCTATGTGGTCAGAAAGGGAATCACCAAAGTGATAGGACGATGATGTAGTAGTAATAGTAGTCGTTGCGGCATTGAATAAAACGATAAGAAGGTTAATGGCGAATAGTAAGAAGGAAAATAAGAATGTGCATTTCAAATGCTTCGAATATAGAATATATGAAATAGATATAAAATCTATCGTGATACTTGGCAAATGCATAAAAACAATCCAAAGGCTCTCGAAGAGCTCGAGCGGGGTTCTCTCATTAAAAAAACCTCCAGGGGATACCAAAAGAAAAGTGCACTTGCCTTTTAATCTGAATGGTTATAGTTAATAATATTCAATGAATGAACAACACATCGATAATCATGATAATGTGGATGCGAGGGTGTTGACAGCATCCTGAGATAATATGCAAAATCTGCGTGCTTTGTCCATATCTTACGCATTTGTAGTCAATTATATACAGTGGCCACTTTTATTGCATCTATATTGTCCAATGTTGAAGCACAGAGAACAACAAGCATGGAACAAAAACTAATCTTAAACCTAAATAACGTTTCTAAAGTATATCATGATAATAACAACAATAGCAATAAAGAAAGTCAAGATTTCTTAGAACGTACTGTATTAGAAAAGGTAAATTTAGATATTAGAGAAAGAGAATGCATAACGATCTTGTTTGTTACTCATAATATTAACGAAGCAGTAGCTTTGGGGGACAGAGTTATTGTTATGTCACCACTTTTGGCAAACACACGGAAAGAGTTCAGAATAGATTTGCCCGGACCTCGCCAATTGGCTCATCCCTTGATTAATTCGATTACAAAAGAGCTCATTGAGGAATCAAAAGATTTGTATTTTTATTCTTTTTTGCAATCTCATTCGGAAAGTATTGACAATTCACATGCCGGTAGATCTGAATATGAAATTACTTCCGTTGTCCTGTGTAATTAGAAATGCAGAAAACCCAACAACAAGAAATCCCGAAGAAACTAGGGAGGAAGATAGACCTTGATGACCTAGCTAACATAACTTTGTTTATAGCCGCATTTATTGGAATATGGCAGTTGGTATTCATGTTGGAAATATGGCCGAAGGTATCATTGCCTTCTCCAGCTATGGTTGCAGAATCCTTCTCAAGCTTGCTACAGGATTTTACTTTAGTTAAAAGCATAGGAATGACCATGTATCGACTTGTTATTGGATTTACAACATCTATCACTATTGGAATAGCGATCGGATTAGCTATGGTAAAGTTTCCGGGGTTTGGAAAAACAATGAGTTCCTTTGCTGTCGGATTACAATCCTTTCCAAGTGTAGCGTGGGTGCCGTTTGCAATATTACTAATAGGGCTTAATGATTTCGGAATATTATTTGTAGTAATAATGAGTTCGGTGTTTTCTGTGATGATGTCAACATATAGCGGGATTCGTAATATACTTCGTCTCTATATTCGGGCCTCAAGAAATATGGGTGCAAAAGGATTTTCGCTTTTTAGATATGTAATGATTCCAGCAGCTACTCCTTCTCTTCTTGTTGGAATAAAACAAGCATGGTCTTTTGCATGGCATGCACTGATAGGAGCAGAAATACTTATTGCTGCATCTGTGGGTCTAGGTCATATCTTACTCGTTGGCAGAGAATTTCAGCTCATGGATCAGATTATTGCATCAATGATTTCGATATTTGCGATTGGGTTGTTATTTGATAGAATTATGTTTTCAAAGTTGGAAGATAAAGTGAGGGATAGATGGGGGTTGAACCAGAATATTGAGAGGTAATGTAGACTCTCAAATACTATTAGTAAGACCATCATCATTTGGCGTTCAAGGATGAAGGAAGCAAATTATGAGATATTCCTCTTCGAAAACCTTTCTTTTTCTATAGAATTTAACTGGAATTTCACCTTTCTTCTGTATACCATCCCAATAGCTATTGTCGATAGGTCTTCCATTGAACACGTTATTTCATGTAACAGCAGAATCGAAGTATATGAAAACTTATGAATGCTAAACATTAAAAAGAACAAATAGTTCATCAATTAATATCTATTTATATGAATAGCCAATAAGTATCTTCCTTAAGCTAGTTACTTAAAATTCTACATGGCAATGCCACGTGACTTTATACTGGTCAAGAACTAAAAAACTTAGACACGCTAACCGAAAAGAATGAAAATTCTCGTAATTATAATAGATTATGGCACACATGTTCTAACGAATTAATACATCACACATATAGTACTCAGAACAAGCAACAAAGTACAATTCTTCAAGAATTCAATATTATGCACATTAAAAATCATACATATAAATAATAAATAGAATATTACAATTACCTCGATACCGTTTGAATAGAAAAGATGATGCCATCAATCTTCACCGAATGCTAAAAGGAAAAATCGAAATTCAAAATCGCGTTTCGATCGATAATATTTTTGATGAAGAAAAAGGAACGCTTGGTTTAATATACACTCCAGGAGCAGCATATGTTGCAACAGAAATAAGTGAGAATAAGGAATTAACGTACGATTATACATCGAAATGGAATAATGTAGCTATAGTATGTGATGGAACTAGGGTTCTTGGTTTAGGGAATATTGGTCCAGAAGCAGCACTTCCAGTAATGGAAGGAAAATCTGTCCTATTCAAAATTCTAGGTGGTATAAACGCGTTTCCATTGTGTATAGATATGAAGGATAAGGAGGACATAATTAGATTTGTAAAAGCCATACAACCAGTATTTGGAGCGATAAATATTGAAGATATAGAATCACCTAAGGTATTAGAAATAGTAGAGAGGCTTCGCAATGACCTCCAAATACCAGTCTTCCATGATGATCAGCATGGTACGGCCGTAATCGCACTTGCTGCTTTGATAAACGCTCTTAGGCTTTTTCACAAAGGGATTAATAACATAAGTGTAGTAATAGCTGGAGCCGGTTCAGCTGGGTATGGTATTTTTAGAATATTGCAGGAAGCAGGATGCAAAAATATTGTTGTGACCGATAGTCTTGGAGCAATATATGAAAACAGAGTTAATAGTATCGATAGTCAGTACAAAAAAGAAATTGCTAACAAAACTAACCCTATGAAATTAAGTGGGAGCCTTGCCGATGCACTTAGAGGGGCTGATGTATTTATTGGGGTATCCGGAAAAGGCAGCATCTTGAACAAAGAGATGGTACGCTCAATGAACAATGACCCAATCGTGTTTGCATTAAGCAATCCTGATCCAGAAATACTACCTTTTGATGCATTAGAAGCAGGAGCAAAAATCGTGGCAACAGGTCGATCGGATTTTGCTAATCAGGTCAATAATGCTGTGGTATTTCCAGCCATATTACGTGCATTATTAGATCTTAGAGTCAAAAATTTGGGCGAAGATATGCTTGTGTCTGTTGCAACTGCGATTGCGGATATAGTGGATATCTCGAACCTGAAAGAGGATTATATCATTCCTAAAGTAAATGACCCCCGTATAATTCGCATAGTTACCGACACATTAAAGAACGCTATTGCAAAACATTTGGAAAAGAAAGAACAACAGTAGTCATATTAATAAGATAATAATAAAAAAAGATAATACCATTTGAATATTATACATCTAATATTTCTCATATTATTCTCATACAGTTGTATAATTCACTTTGAAGCAAAGATGAGCACAACCCAATAAATTATCCATCTCATTAATATCAATATGTTTGGCTAATAGTCCTCCGAGGAGCAAAGGCAGAAAATCAGAGATTCCTATCGAAAAGGTAATTTAGGTGGTCAAGATTTTCAATCGCATATGGTACTCCATGAATCCGAAGGAATGAATATTATCAGAAAAGAGAAAGACAAGGTAATCAAAACTATCACGGAGTTTGTAAGGACAGAAGTAAAGCATAGAAAATCAACAGGTGTAGTGGTTGGCATTAGTGGAGGCCTAGACTCAGCCGTCGCTACCTGCTTGGCCGTTAAGGCATTGGGACCAAATAAGGTATTTGGTCTTATCTTGCCAGACTCCAGTGTAACGCCGAGGAGAGATACTCTAGATGCCGAGGACCTTGCTCAACAATTAGGAATAAAATACAAGACTATAGAAGTTAGAAACATAAAGAAAGAGTGTCTAAGCAAAAAATTACCTAAGGGTAGTAAGTTAGCAAAAGCAAATCTCCTAGTCAGATTGAGAATGTCCCTACTGTACTTTTACGCAGCGGCAACCAATAGGCTTGTACTCGGTACTGGAGATAAGAGTGAGCTTCTATTAGGATACTTTACGAAGTATGGTGATGGTGCAGCAGATTTATTTCCTATCGCTGAACTTTACAAGACTGAAGTAAGAGAACTTGCACAATATCTCTCGGTTCCTAAGCACATAATAAAGAAGAAAAGTAGTGCAAGATTATGGAAAGGTCATACTGCCGAAGGTGAGATAGGTATGTCATATGAGGAGATAGACAATATCCTCAGAAGATTAGAAAAGAATCAAAGCACGAGTAATAGTAATAGGCGTACGTCTTTAGAAATTAGTACCAATATCAGCAGCATCACAAAAATAAATAAGAAAAATGTTAAGCGCTTAATGGATCTTATTGAAAGAAATAAACATAAGCATGAAATGCCACCCATTTGCAAACTAGATTAGATTACATGTGAATGATTTAGTAGTATGAGATGCAGATAGTTGTTGATATAATGCATCAAGAACTAAAAGACAGCTCTGTTCTTAACATCAATCATTTAGGACAAGGTAACAAACTCTAGAATGATGGCTATGAATAAAAATAGGCCAAAGATACTATCCGTTCTTACAATCAAAAGGTATAAGAAAATTTATACACAGTCTCTAGAGCTTATCGATATAGTACATGGGATAATTACACTAAACATTCTAAAGTAAATTAGAGGCTGTTATTGCAAAGGGGTTCCAGTATGGAAAAGTAATGATGGTACGCTGAATATAAAATTGAATACAGCGATAGTGGAGATAAAATAAATGAAATCTATAAACCATCGCGTAGTGATGCATATGCATTTATTTTTAAGTAGTAGATCTTATGATTAGCTATTCTGAGACAAAAACAGTTGACGTTACTCTTATTCATACATGGCAACAAGAAATAAATGAATTACAATTAAAAAATAGAGTAAATGATGTTTAAGTTGAAATTAACAAGCATGTAACATAAAGAAAACCTATTAGTGAATTCCATCATACCCCTATCACCTTTAAATCCCGTTTATAATTTAGTGCTTTTTTGAGCAAGGATAACCATCACATATTCTTTGATAACTGCTCTTTATCATCGACAGGTCATAGACGATTTTCTCAGATTGATTTATTAATAAAACAGTAGTAGCTAGACCTTGTGAAGTTAGCAGTAATATTGGGCTCATTAATGTTATCTCTTCTATTATCGCTTTCATTGTTTACAGATATCGCAGCTCAGGAACAACAATATCCTACAGCTGATGCGGGTCCAGATCAATCAGTTAATGTAGGAGAAATTGTTGTTCTAAATGCTACCGGAAGTTTTGATCCAAGTGGAAAAATAGTGTCCTATGCTTGGGGCATTGAAGATTCAGACGATGAAGCACCAGTAGTTTCGTTAAATGGACAGAATACCTCCATTGCAACATTTACTGCTCCTATGATAGTAGGAAATGTTAGTTCTAATTCCTATTTGTTTGAAGTGACTGTTACCGATAGTAGTGGTCTTATAGGTAGTGATAGCACTAAGGTGGTAGTCAAAGGCCTCGGCGTAGATAAGTATCTCTGACCA
>JBPCNB010000085.1:0-15230 GCA_051001675.1 Nitrososphaeraceae archaeon
GTGAAAGTGCTGAGGCGGTTACATATCTACATTCGTAATTTTAGGTACAGTGTCATCTGATTCCGTACAAACGCTGGATTGTCATGGGTGCTCTGCGGCTCTTTTGTCTAATATCCATGCAAAGATCCGCTAGCAGTAGGTTATCAAAAGTTAAGCGTAGGTGTAATATGATTTTGGAAGTGTCATGACATGCTCTTCTTCAGCAATTGAGATGCCTGATTGATTGCACCACGTGAAGCCGGTGTGTTAGCAATCGGATTCAGCATTACAAAGTCGTGGATTGTACCGTGATATCTAACTGCTGTCACTGTAACCCCTGCTTCCATCAGTTTGTGTGCATATGCCTCTCCCTCGTCACGCAGTACATCAAATTCTCCATTGATCACAAGTGCTGGTGGCAATCCCCTAAGCTGTTCAATCGAAGCCTGCAGGGGTGAGACGGTTGGCTCTTTCCGATTTGTCTCTTTTGATGCATAATTATCCCAGAACCATTTCATAGCCTCGCGAGTAAGAAAATATCCGTCTTGGTATTTTGTGTAAGATGATGTGTCAAAATTAGCATTAGTAACAGGGTAGAAAAGGACTTGGAAGGTAATGTTAGGTCCGCCACGCTCTCTACTAAGTAACGTAACAGCAGTAGCCATGTTACCGCCTACACTGTCACCAGCTACTGCGAGACGTGAGGAGTTTACATTTATTGTGTGACCATTTTGTGCCACCCATTTAGTGGCAGCGTATGCCTGCTCTAGAGGAATTGGATATCTGGCTTCCGGAGAGCGGGTATAATTGACAAAGACAATAGCCGCATGTGCACCGTTTGCAATTTCTCTTAACAATCTATCATGAGTATCTGCACCGCCAAGGACCCATCCGCCACCATGGAAGTATATTACAACAGGCAGCGTTTCATTGCTGGTATTTGGAGGTCGAATAATTTGGATTGATATTTCACCGGTCGGGCCCCCAGAGATAGTACGATTTTCTATATCAGCTGGAAGTTTTGTAACAGGATCCGCCTGCAGGCCAGATAACACATCACGGGCTTGCGCTGGTGAGAGTGTATAAAGCGGCGGGCCCGGATTTTGTTGTAAACTTTCCAAAAATACTCGAGTATTTTGTTCTACACCTGTATAATTATAAGTGCCCACGAGTACGCTACTTCAGTGATGCTATTAAGTGTTGATAGGCGGTTAGATAAGTCTAGACTACGAAATTATTCCAGTAAATGCAACTGCCAACTAATATCTGTTTTATAACTCCAACGAGGTCTATAACACATCCTTAATACTCGACTAAACAATGTAACTTTAATCAAGTAACTTTTTATCTAATGCTAGTTTTCGATAACTATAAAGGAGATTATATCCAATTCTTAAATGTGTCTTCAAAGGAACAATTTCAATCCATCTCCAAAGAAGAATTGAAACGAAAACTCTTTCCAGAGCAATATAGTATTTGCATAAACAAAGGAACTGAGAGACCTTTTTCAGGTAAATATAACGATTTTAAAGAACCTGGCATTTACAGATGTGTTTGTTGTGGAAATGATTTGTTTAATTCGGACACAAAATTTGATTCTGGCACAGGATGGCCTAGTTTTTGGGCTCCCATAAAAGATGAATCTATCAAGGAAGAAATAGATAATAGTTTTTTTATGACCAGTATAGAAGTAATGTGTAGTCGATGTAGGGCTCATCTCGGACATGTATTTAACGATGGTCCAGAACCCACTGGCCTACGCTATTGTATTAATTCCGCATCACTTAATCATGTAAGGACATAGAAAAGATATACAGACCAGCATATTGGCTGCATAGCTCTCTTATCTTTTTTTCTATTTCTTGTTCTCTCGAATAGAAAGAGTCAAAGGAATAACTTCGATAATGGAAGATGACCTAGCTGTATTTTAATATAGAGAATAGCTAAAGTCAAAAGTAAGCCATGAGGAAAAGAAATCACTCTAATTACTTTGACAAGGAAGGAGAACAGGGAAAGGATAGAGACTTCAACAGAGACTTTTATGGGCCTGGCGTGACGGAATTTAGCCTCGACTTAAATTCCGATCAACTACGAAATATGTCCCCAGAGGAGCTTGAGCTGTATCTGCGGAGAGAGGCTAGAAAACGACTACATAAAAAATAGCGGATATTCATATTTATTTATCCATTGATAACAAACAGACGAAAAGAAATTAGTTAAGTCAAAAAGGGAATTCTTAGAGGTAATGTGATGGTATTCAGCCTAACTGTTAAACTCAATTTATTGATCTATTAGTATATTAAAGCATGATAAACCGAAGACTGACAGAATATGAATAGAGATTCATGGCAACTTGACGTATCTACCACCAGCCCATCGACCCAAATAGCAAAACAAATTACGGAATTCTATTTTCACCACAGAAATAAACTTGTGAAGTAAGAATATTCCTTCTATCTTTGTATTTCACCCGTGGACTGCGCCTGAGCTTTTATGACTAACTCACCATTAATCACCCATTTAGCACTTCCTAAAGTCCGACCTTGTGGACCTGCTGCTTTGGGAATATCTATCTCCAGGTTTCTAAAACTGTATGAAACTACCGCTCCCTTTCCCGTAAGTCTATCAAAAAGTTGTCCCATTAGATCTGCCCACTGAGTTGCAGGTGCCGTTCCTTTTTCTTCTGATTCATTTTTTCCCATGTATAACACAGTAAATTATTCTTTATATGGGTTTAAAGTCGCACAAATAACGGGTGAAATGCCTACTCTGAATTTCAAAGAAATACCACTACCACTAGGGTATTCACCTGAGTATTATTCAACATTTTTCGTTTTCATGCTTGACGTTTTCCGCTTTGGCAAAAGCCCGTGGATATCGTCGCTCCACTCCACCCCCTTTTTACTTTATATCTATACTAAAGTGTACTCGTTGGTAGTTTCGGTCTTTACACTCTAAGTATTCCTAACTATTCCTAACTATTTCCATTCCCATGCTATAGTTGTAAGATTGCCTCTGTTAAGGTCTATCATGTCTTTGTAAACGCCTACTTTATTGCTGAGAGATAGTAGTTCTCCTCGACTAGAAGATGATGGATCAAAGAACATAGCACCGTTATCCAGGACTATATTTCTATTATCGCTTTGACTATCATTATCACTGCTACTTACTGATTCATAAATAGTTTTAATGCTGTCACTCCCATCTTCCGTTCTTATCTCAATAATCCCTTTCTGGTATACGGTTCCATCATTAGGATTAGTTATGTAAATTCCAGTACCATTGTCATTGTACCGCAGGGTACCATTAATTATTCCATATCCAGCAAATGTCAATTCAAAGTTACCCAAACCAGGGTCACCTATTGGTTTTAGACTAGTTGTATTATCGTATTGAACTAGAAATGGAGTCCCCAAATTGAATGTATTATTTTGAGGAGAGCCAAAGTCAACATCAAATATCGTAAGCGCTTCTTCCTCTTGTCCTATTGCTTTTTCAATATGATTTATCGGCGACATCAATAATAATATTGCAAGTTGTAGTGATATGGCTGATCCTAGCACTGTGTATCGCTTCCAGTCTGTACTTTTCATTATTGTGTATTGAATTTAACATAAAAAAGGGTTTGCATTTCCATGTATGATTACACATCTTATGCGTAATGTTTTCCTCTATACAAACATGTAATTTCCTATCGGCGCTGCGTTTATGAGATCAAGATGTTTGATATTGGGTTCTTGGCATTGTTGTAGCAACAATGAACAATTAAAATATAATACAAAATTAATATGTTTTATAAGATGAATCGGTTTCACTACCAGAAATCTTCATGCTATGACATACAAGCGGGTAGAAAACTGCATGAAAGATCATGCAAGTCATAAGATGAGTTTTGAGGAACTTTGTCCAATATGGACTGAAAAGCTGAACTCTGGATTAAAGATAAGATTTTGTTAGCGCATGATTCCAAATATTGTATCGTGGGAGAGGCCTGGAAGTTCAGTGGAAGATATGCAGGGTACTGTATTGTTCCTTTAATTCCTTTTATACATCCAAAATAGAACCGTTAAGAAATCAAGAAGGGAATACTATAACGAACGTTAACGGAGAGAAATACGTTATACGGTCTTGTTTAATAGATTGTTTTACAAATAAAGAATGTAATGCAGATACATGAATATTGATGATGATACCAAGCGTTTTTTTATTCGTCGATTAAAGTGGGTTTTACTCTATTTGGGAATTAGTCTTATTCTGGTTCTGGTACTCCCTGCTCCCTACGACCTAATCTGTGTTTTTGGTCTTTATGTTCTGGTTAACTTCCTAAGAGTGAAGGGTATCATTAAAGGATATGGAGGACCGGGCGGCATAAAAGGTTTGTTTGGATCTATGTTCCCTTCAACCTCTGGTAACGATCGAAGCAGGCCACTGAAGTACTATTGCATGAATTGCGGAAAAGAACACAGAGAAATTGCTTGTCCTAATTGTGGCTCCAAGATGAAAAGAGCAGGATAAGAGCGAAATAAACAAAGTTAGGTCTAACTCCTAGTTATAGGACTTCTAGTATACTACAACCTTATCATTGAACTGATAGTATTGACTTATAAATTCCTGTAATTAATGGTTCGGGATTTACTTAAGGCAATACTAGTGCTGGTGTTATTGTTAATATTATTGCTATTATACAGCAGTGACACTATTAACACCATATCTCCTCCTTCAGGTGGAACTTGAACCCTAAAACTATTTTGATTTGATATAGGTTCATCCATCAATTCATTGAACAATATAGTAGATTCAGATAACTTTTTTCCTACTTTTATATCTCCTATTTTAAGTGCGGTGCCATTCATTGGGGTTGTAGGATTTACTATCTCCGCCCTTACAATATCTGGAAGTGTCCCGCCTGTGAATTCTAGACCTAGAAGTTGATTTTGTTTGACTTTGATAGCATTTAAATCAATCAAAGCGCCTGAAGATTGGTTAGCAAGATAAATATCACCTACAATCGCACCATCCATAGCGAGTTCTTTAGACTCAGTCCATACCAAAGTACCTTCAGTTTGACTTTGCATTGATTCATTCTTGATTATTTTAACTTTAGGTAAGTCAAATCCAATTGTATTATCTAAATAGTCTAGAGTACAGTTACATGAAGATTGGCCTTTAGAAACAGAATAGGCTAATTTTATTTTTGATATGTCTTGATGTTCATTCGAGAAACTTGAGAAATAAAAGATTCCTGTAGTCATTAGAATTAAGACAATTACAAAAAGTTTAACTGTCATATCTTAATGTGATCCTATAAAGTTAAAATAATTTTGTTGGTATCCAGTCAGGATTCTGATAGTCCTCCTTTCCACATCCATCAACTGACATCTTATTATGGATTGGTCTTTAAATCCCAGATACATCACACATTATTTTCTTCCGAAACATATGAATCTAGTCAGCCGCTTGTATAACTTGGTGGTTTGTTTAATTTTTCGAGATCAGAAGGAACTAGTTTCCGTTTATTCTTATTTGTATGGTAGAATCGATAAAAATCATCATACCATATGAACATCCATTTATCTAAATTAATCATTTCCGATATTGCATAATCCTTAATCTTCGTTGAAAGAAGATTTTCTCTCTCTTCTGAGAGAAGCGAAGGTAAAGAAATGAAATGATTAAGACATCAGTTAAGTACTTTCCGTTGTTAAACTATGCAACATGACGAAAAGAGGAAATAGTGGATGCGATGCATTTATAGCAGGTAAAGCCAGATATGTTGTCGTTTTCCCAAGTATGCTTTGCGCGTGCTTTGATCTCTCTACTTCATTACTCTTAGATTATGGTTATGCCCTCTCATAGATTTGAATTTTATGGTTAGTCTAATTGATGCAAGAGCACCTTTTTCGAGTATTTCCTACAAAGTAGTAACAACCAGATTTACTTTACGATAGAAAATATTGGTGCCTAAGGTTTTCATGGGGGAAAAATCATCAGGAAGGGGCCCGAATAGAGTTGTTGGTCTTTCACAAAGAATTGTATCGAGCAACACATTTGACTGGATAATAACAGGAGTTATTCTGCTCCAGGCATTTGCTCTCGCCATAGAAGCAACGCCAGCTATTCTCTCAATAGGAAAAGATGTGGAATTACTTGAAGCAGAAACATTCAGCATAATTCAAAGCCTGGTAATTGCTGTCTTCATAGTTGAAGCTGCACTGAGACTGATTGCAGTTTACCCACGACCACAAAGATACTTCAATGACCCATGGAATTGCTTCGATTTTGCGCTCATAATACTATCCCTTATACCAATTTCAGGTCAATTTTCAACGATAGCAAGGCTAGTCAGACTTCTCAGGATAACGAGACTGGTAACCAAATCCACTGAACTGCGGGCAATTGTATCTACACTTGTCCGCTCCATACCCAGTATATTTAACATTCTGATTCTGCTTTCAATTCTATTCTTCATATATGCAATAGTTGGACACCATCTTTTCAGAAACGCTGATCCAGAACACTGGTCTTCTTTTCCTACCTCATTGATAACATTATTTCAAATCATAACGCTTGAAGGATGGGTGAATATAATGGAACCTATAGTAACCGATCTAGGACTCATATATTGGGTATACTTTGCAAGCTTTATTGTAATTGGAACTTTCATTATTATCAATTTGTTTATCTCTGTGATCGTCCGGAAATCTGAAGAGGCATATAAACAGGTGCAGCGCGAATCAGCTATACCTATAACGCAACAAGAGGTTATTCAGGAGATTAAAGAGATCCGCAGAATCTTAGAAGAGCTAGAGAAAAGGATTGGTAAGGAAACGAGTAGTGAAACCATAGCACAATCAGATCGTTTGTGATCCTCTATCTTAAAAAGGTAAAATTTGCTCAACTATTACTAATGAAAAAAATCCAAAGAACATGAACAATATCCTCCTACTTCCACTTCTATTGTTGGCTACTGCGGATATAGCAGTGATAAAAACCGGGACGATGAGGCTTACTATATGCAATACGATATGATAAATCATAGATGGGTGATTTAGATGTGAAAGAATCGCTGGCAGCTAAAGCAAACCAATTACAGCAGCTGCTACTATAAATAAATCAATAGCCTGGGCATACTAGTTATTATCGTATGCAGAGACGGCTTTAGGGATTGCATCGCATACGATATCTCTTCAATCAATTTCATACTATAAGAGTACAAGTAGTACAACTATCGAAATATTTTGAAGGCTGTATTAGATCACTTGAATAACACTCTAATCGAACTAGTACATTCCACAAATATACTACAAGAATTAAAATATGGTTAATACAAATTTTTACTGTGGCAAAGGATCTATTTCTGATTATATTCTTTTCAGTTATTCTCTTGACCATGCTTTCTTCGGTTAGCTTTGATATTAATCCTATTGCCAGAAATGTATATGGTCATATATTCACCCCAAATGAAAGTGCTTCCTTCCTTTCATTGGTAGATCAATTAAGAGTAGAATCAGAGCTTGTTCAAATGAGTCTTATAAATGACAATCTCTCTCCAGCACGAGAGCACGCCAATAAAGCTGCTGCGCTTTTAACATCAAATGTAACAAAAGAAATTGCAGAACAAAATCAAAGGGTTGCTGATGACCTTTCAATGGCAATCAATGATTTACAAAATATATCCTCGACAGAACAAAAAAAGTCAGCAGATCAACTCGTTAGTAATATTGATGCGATATTGGGCGAGGCTGTAGCGACGAGAATTGAGCAGGAGCAGAGAACAAACTCTACAATTCAAGCATTAGCTTTCGCTAGCCTTGTAAATAATATTCTTACAGAGTACGGAAATGCCTATGCAGTTGAATACGATATGACTAATATGTCCAATATGGCACTGTTGGGGAATAATACTTCTATGGTAATGAGCGGAATGGCAAACGACGGTAATAATAGCAATTCGAACATGGGTTCGATGAATATGTCTTCTTCTACAATGATGAACGAAGACAATGAAACGAACAGAAATTACTCATTAGTAGATATTACTGATTATCAGAGTGCTCAGGCACTAGCTGCAAAAGCATTGGAAATCTTTAACGTCGAGCTTAAGCCTATGGCACCGAATAATACAATAGCTTTTGTTACGAATCTAGAAAATGGTCTCACACAACTCAATAGTTCAATTAGGAGCAAAGCTTCGCCCATGGATATTATGATGATTGTACATACACAAATTCATCCGAACCTTTTGGAAGCATTTAACTTGGAGACAGAAAAATAAGGAAGGTAAAATATAGACCTGGTTAAATGTCTGCGATGTGGTGATGATATTGGTAATCGGGGTTTAAGTCATCATTTACATAGAACTCATGAAGAAAGTATAGAATCATACGTTGAATTGTTACAAAAAAAGGTAGAAGAATTAGAGAGCAATATCCTAAAGGAGAAGAGAAATAGTAAACTGAATATAATTCATGATGAGCGTGTTATTAAGCAGCCAGACCCAAAATTAACTAGTATTAATGGAGAACAAATGGAAGGATAAATTGTACTTGTTCCCCTCATGCTAAAGCCAGGCTCAAAAATCCAATCATACTAAGAAGGGTTACGATACACTACACTGAGCAAGAGAATTAACCTACAATGTTTGTGAGATACGTCCTATGATATTTCTTCTGATTTCCTTTCCAAGAATAGGAACTAGATTTTTCTTTCTTCCAAAATCATTTAGTCAAGAAATAAATACCTATTCACTACAAATATTTCGCTAGTTTGTATGACTTTTTATAAGCATAACTCGCTCAATCCATTTATTAGTTTACTGTCGCTGCTGTGGCTAATCGTTTTTGTATCTTCTAGTTCATGGCTCACAACACCAGTGATTGGAATAGAAGAAGCAACTACCCCTAATAATACTGATACCGAGCTATTGCAACAGGCAAGCTTAGAACTGGCAGTCTCTTCAAGCAGCGTTAATAACTCATCCAACGTCTATACAAATATTCCCAATGCTGAATCTATCTACAATTCAGAGTCACTGGCATTGCCAACATCAGTTGGGTCATTTATTATATTGATAGCTAACGAGGCACACGAAAGTTGGCAAGATGAAAGACATAAACTAATAACTGACAAAAATTCATACTATATTCCAAAAAATCTCCGCATTCCTCAAGGAACTACTATAACATTTCTCAATGCAGATGCTCCTTGGGATACACCTCATCCTCAGACAGTTGAAATTACAGAGGCAGATGGAGGAGAGGTAGTCTACAGTACCGGGACCTTGGAATATACAAATAGTTCTGAACCAAGACTTCTTCCTGTTGGAAACTATACTATTGTCAACACTGAATATGAGGCAACGGAAGGAACGATATCTGTAGATGATCATAAATCTAATGGGAATCTAGTAGTGGGAGGATTCTATACACCCACCGCACTGGTAGAAAACAACAAAGACAATGATGGTGGAGTGCACCCAGGCTCTCTCGATTATTATAGAACCGAATTCCCTAACAATGGATTTCGAATCCTTAGCGAATACAATTTTACCTTTAGTACCTGTGACTATTGCCCTGGAGAATACTGGCCAGATAATAAAACAGGCAACCACACGCTGATAGTCTTCGCAACTGAACAACCGCTCGCAGACGCCCTTGTCAGTTTAAAGAAATTAGTCAAGGATAATGTCTACGTATAATTGATATAATGAAGTACAGAAGGTATTTCCTTTTGTCTACTAAACTCAGCCGATTTATTCTTACACAAGTGAACAAATTTCTTGAATTCGTCGGCTTTCTGATTCCTTCTACTTAGTTTATAATATTACACATTTTGAAGTTAATCAAAGGTTATAGAGTCCTTGAAGATATTCTTTATATTTTTTTGTTCTTCTTTAGTCAAATCGGCGCTCTCATTTCCTCTTGTTGTTTTTTCCTTGTCTTGTCTTTGTTGTTCTAGTGTTGGAGACGATAAATGATTCTTTCTCCAAAAAAAATAATAGTTATTTAACCATTTCTTATATGCTGTTTCTGTCATTTCAATAGACTCTTTGTACAATTCACTCATCCGCTGTGAATGTTCAGACAATTCCATGTAAAGTTCGGTCATTCTACGCGATCTTTTGACAAATTCATCGTTTATTTGAGCCATCCTTTTTGCATAGGTAACATATTCATTATACATTTCACTCCATTTCATAGGAGAATATTGCTGTTGCCAAAAAGACAAAATAGACGCTAGTGATGAAATAGGATTATCATTTTCCTTATGATTATCCAAACGTTTGGTCTTTGTCACATCTCCGTCGTCGCCGGCATCACGGCTGCTATTACGTTTCTCTCTTCGCTTGTTTTTCAAAATACTCCACTATAAACCAATATACGTTTCAGTGTATACATTTAACCAATCCTTTTCATTTTCGAACCACAATTAGGACAGGCAACTCTTTTATTTTCATTACCACAACTCATACAATAATACTTTACCGGGCTATATTCTTCCCTCCCAGTTGGGGATGATGAAGATATCCAGCCAAAGATATTTTTTATTCCTCTTGAATCGCCGCCATATTTTTTAATTATTTTCCTTCTTCTATAAATATTCATGGCTATGAAAACTCCCAACGCAGTAATAAAAGATATAGGAAAAGGTAACAAAGCAGCTATAACCAGCCCGATACCCATGTAAATCCCAATCCACTTCAGCTGATTGATGACAAAGTGCTTGGTATCGTTGTTGCTATCCTCCATCGTATCTCACACCACGCTATACTATAGTAATTACTCTCTATTAAGCAAATGTTAGGGGGCTTCATGATATCTGTAAGATATACGGTTAAATTGACGACTAGTGAACTTATGAAGTAGAGGGCCGTCTTCGGCAATCGTCACTGTGTTGCTTTATTAAAAAATAGCATCTAAACCATCCACTGGCAAGTTTGGCTACATTGTCAAGAGATTCTGGCTCTTCAAATAAGTGTGTAGCCCCTGAAACTATTACTACCTTCTTCTTTTGGATATTGCAAAGTCGGTTTATAGTATCATTATTGAGGTCAATTACTTTTTTGTCGTCATTACCCCCCACAATGAGTAAAGTTGGAGCTTGAACTTTTGATAAAACGTCATGAGCAACCAAGTCCGGTCTTCCACTGCGGCATACTATTGCGCCTACTAGATTGGCTCTTTCAGCTGCTGCAATCAGAGCTGCTGCGGCTCCTGTACTTGCACCAAAATATCCCATAATAAATCCATTAGTTTCAAAATATGTTGTTGTTGGCAGCCAGTCTGTTATTGTTTTCAAACGGTCTGCAAGTAATTTTATATTGAATTTGTTTAAAATGAGTCCTGGAATTTTGCATCGCATCTTCTCTGTTCTAATGTCGCTCTCTTCCTCTCCTTGTGTAAGAAGATCGACGACTAATGTCGCAAGACCGTCTTTATTTAAAGCCTGAGCCAGGTAGCCGTTTCTAGGACTATGACGACTGCTACCACTGCCATGAGCAAACACAACTATTCCTTTTGTGATGTTTGTGTTAACAGGAATAGTTAGGTTCCCTTCAAGTATAGTCGATGCTACTGCTTTGTTGGTTGCAGTTTCTACTGGTATTCTTACTATATCTTCAATTCTGTTATTATTCTGTGAATACACTTCGATCATCTATAATCCTTACAACATGCTCACATAACGCCGGCATAATTAAGCGCCATACCATTATATTTCATACAACTAGTTTATTATAAGGATATTTGGATTTGAAAGCCAAGATCTCAAGTATATTTTGTTGTCACTTTTCGAACAAATTCTCACCATGATTTAGGTGATTGGCTATCTGATATGTACGACCTTGTGAACGCATTGTTGGTGAATGAGCAGCTAAGTATCTAGCGACTGCCGTTAATAGGTGCGCTGTAGTCATGGTACTATCTTCATCGTAGGAAATTAGGGAATACTGTCTGAAAATTCCTTCAATCATCTGGATAGAATGAAAGTTGCGATCTTCACGCAATAAGGCCTTTCCAATTTCAGCTAGAAGTCGATCTGGATTTCCACCATTATGGAGATAATCTGCGACTAGTTGTCCTGCTTGATTTACTTGCTGCTGTTTATCTAGAACAGATGGAAGATCTTTTAATAGCTTATTTTGACACTCAATACTATTGTTTCTTTCGATCGTCGTTGGCTTTGGCATTGGTACCAGCGGGACATTCAGAAAACGATTAAGATAAACTCTCATTGCACCATCAAACACACCCCGTAATAGTTCTCGCGTTGCTATCCTTCTAAATCCCTGATGTACAGCGTTAGCATAACTAAATGTATGCAAAGCAGTATCCCAATCACTAAATTCATTACGAGTGTGGAATTGTACTATACGTAGGGCTGCAGCATACACTACCATACTGGCCAACTCCACTTCCCTTGCCCCTTGGTTTAGTGCCTCTAATAACTCATTCACAACCATCTGCGGATCGTCACCTAATAACACTGCGACCAATTGACTTCTTTTGTTCCATCTTCTTTTTTTACTTCCATTACCTCTTACTCCACTGCCATTCTTCAAAACGCTAGGTAATTCTTTGAATGCTTTTTCAAGAATATCAATCAAATCTATGGGATTTCTCCACGAACTAGATTCTTCCATTCTTTCTGCATTGGCGTAACCAGACACCAGGCTGCTCAATACGGACTCCACTAAATCCTTGTTGTTGTCCCATCCAACTATGTCGAGGGCCTCTAACGCTTTGTTGGTAAAATCCAGAACATGGCCAGCGTCAAGGTAACGATGGTCAGTTGCCGCTGCAAAGAGAATATCAGATATTTGTGAACTAGCTGCTCCAAGTCTTACTGCAGTGACTATACATCGCTCTGCAGCTTGAGCATCACGAGATTCAACAAACTTTCTGAACCTCTGCTTTAGGGTCGATAAATTAGGCCAGGGTTTTGGAAGGGGAGATATTTCAATACGTGATGATGTTGAAGCACAATCTTGTGCTACAGCAGAAAGACCATGGCACATAGCATAAGGTCTGTCTTGAATATCAAGATAAGGGATGATGTTCATCATGCAAGTATGGATAGTTAGACCCTGACCCCATCCGGATTGTTTGCAATGGCTACCAAAATCTAGGCCGATTCGGAATGCATTGAACAGACCAGCATCTTTTTCCTTGGCATCTAGTTTCTTCTTCTGCCCTATCATTGCAAGAACTGCTTTGGCAATCATCAACGGAATGTTTCGCTTCAGTCCGTTGGATAACAGTGTTTGATTATGGCTAGAATCAGTATCTAATACTGTAGATGAAACATCTATCCATACCTCATTTTTCTTGCGAATTTGTACTGGAAATGAGGTAACGTCGCCTGCCCACTGGTCAAATGTTCCACCGTTCAGAAGGTCAAAGCGTGCATGATGCCAGTGACATGTCAGGATACCATCTTTGACACTACCCTGGTTTAGAGGAAAACCCATATGTGGACAGCGATTGTCCACAGCATATATCTTGGAATTATGAATGAAAATCGCTATAGTATATTTATGCAAAGTAACAGGTAAACAACCACCTGCGGCCTCTATGTCTGCCATATTGGTGGCGTACAAATAACAATGATTATCAGCTTTTGACAACCTAACCATATGTTATCTTTCTTACCTATAGGTATACTCAACAATCATTCATAAAAACATCCCCGCCATGGGATAGCAGAAGAAAATCAAATGTTGCATGTAAGATTTTAAAAAAGTGAACCAAAATGAAGTTATTCCCAGAGACAAATGCCCATATGTACTGGATAATAGTTGGCTTGACGCGATTTGGCTGATACTAAGTACTTAATCACAACACATTCAATCCCAGTTCTTGTAATTTTTTCACTTTTTCTAGTCCCTTCGTCCATCACAGAATGGAAAACCTGCATCGTCTATGTCGCAATCATCCTCATAATTACTTTGCGCAATCTCATTTTCATCTGGTACTGCTATAGGAGGGATTGAAGGTATTGTGGAAATTGAAAGTTCGGGAATATCCATAAAAGTCTCGGTGTCTGACTCCTCTGGTTTTTCTTCATCTACGTCATCTCCTATATCTCCGTTTACCTCGAAGTCTTGATTACTATCACCATTACCTGTGCCCAGTGCCTCCTTATTATCATCCTCATTTTCTTCCACAATATCTTTTTCTAATTCATCATTAATTGGATTACCCTCTTCCTCTTCCTCTTCTCGATCATACTCATTTATAGAAAAGAGCCGTGTATTTCCATCATTTTCCTCATCCGATTCTTGATCCTCCTTTATGGCTTCATAATTATCCTCGTCGCTAACAGGTTCTTTATCTGCAACCTCTGTAACGTCTTCTTCTTCCTCCTGTTCCTCCTGTTCCTCGCTACCATTATCATTATTGTCGCCCCCTCCATTGTCAGATTGGTCATCATCGGAATCATCCGAACCTACAATAGATTCCAATCTAGGAGAATTGATTTGTGCTTCATTTATAGTAGATAACGTAGGCACTAAACCGGTAGAAATATCGGTCGAGTTACCAGTGTTATTACTTTGTACCTGACTTATTGATTGTACGTAACTCTCTGTAGGTGGGATTAGTCCCTCTATGCCGGTAACATTGATGCTATACCATTTAGTTAGGTTAGTCGGATTTGCTAAACATGAGATTTTGGATGTTAGCTCATTTGTCCCGTTAGTTATTTCATGGTAAGTGGCAGTATAGGTATAGTTCCATCTTGAATAATCACCATTGCCTGCTGGACCAGCAGCAACTACTCTCTGGAAAGGTTTTCTATCATTCCAGTCAGCATAAACTTGACACTCTCTTGCTGTGGTATCTGTTGACGTCCCAGTTATCGTAAGTTGTCCTGTAGAAACATTTTGGCTGGTAGTAGGAGAAGTAATTTTCACTGCTACTGCGGGCTGAAATGATTGCGATGCCTGCTGCGGTGACAGGTACTGTGGTTGTTGTTCTACAGTCTGTCCTCGTACGTAAGAGAAAATATAATTGTCGTTACTATAGGATTGAAAGGAACAAAATAGAAGAGCACTAAATAATAATATTAAATGAGATTTATTCAATTCTATCACTTTTAACAATTTATCATTATATTTGTATTTAGGAATATCCTTATACATTCAAATACTGAAATATTTCCTATAGAATTATTATTGGAATTAAGTTATAAGTCATCATAGCTACATTAAGGCCAGATTCATTACAGATTTTACATTTTATGCAATGCTATGT
>JBPCNB010000086.1:0-1443 GCA_051001675.1 Nitrososphaeraceae archaeon
GTACAAGTATAAACAGCAAGGGCACGCAGATCAGCGCTAAGCCTTATAAACAACCAGCCGCCAGATCTCATTGGGAACAATATCCAGTCATATGTTCCCTGACCAGCCTTCATGGGTTCAAATCCCATTCCCTCCATGCTACTCAAGGATTAGACATACTCTTTATTTAATGGGAAACAGTCTCTTCGAAATAGGAGAATTTCATCTATGGTTGCTATAGTGGCAAAGGACTATGATCATGTCAACCCAACGACGGATATTGACCAAGGCCTAGAATATAGAATTGATTCGCCGACAATATCAGCGCTAGAGTATTTTGATTTAATTTCAAGTTATTTATTTCTAGCGAGATATAACCATGTATAAAGAAATCGTAATTATTGGGTTCATATTCCTAGCAATAGGAATACCATTTGTCACACATGCAGTTTATTACTACAACATTAACTTTGAAATTAGAAATGAATTTTTGAGCATGTTTGAAATAGGTATTCCCTTAACAATACTGTCGGCCGGAGTGACTCTAACTGTGGTTGGATTTGCTATGAAAAAACCTGCAAGACAGACAGATGCATTTTGATAATTCGCTTTCAATTGTTACCACTGAAGAAAGGTTCAATGCGTTTTAACTTTCTTATTCATTTCCCATCCAGCCAACTTATATGGTTCGTGTTTTTCCATTTTTCGAAATATTCACTGCTTTGATAAGATAATCCTGATACCCCTTAGGGCTAACGGCAGTAGTCCTCGAGGGTCAGAATATGGAGACTACTGTGTTGAATAATTTTGGGATTCTTCTCCAAAGCAACAAGAGTCGAATCTAACTCTCCGCTCAGTCCTCTAAAAAAGTCATCCAGTGTTACGAAGAAGTGAAACATTACTTTTCTCATTCATGTTACCACTTGCGTCATATTTACAATAATTAGCTTAATTAGCAAATACATGGCTCCACTCTTGTTGTAATTACGTCATGCTTGATTCACCTATGAAAGATACATTACAAACGTAATGTTAGGCGCCCTAGCACTAATAGGGTTCAGATGATTCTTCCTTTTTATAACAGACCATGATCAGTCATTGTTCGTTCAAATCCCATTTCCTACGGTAAGTCATGGGTTGATGGAGCCCTCAGTCTTCTACATCTATATACATAAATAGATCGTAACAATCTCAAATCGATTACGGAAATAAGGAATAGATTTTGTTTTAATTATATTCTATTAGTCCGTATGTTCCGTTGTTAAGTCAAACTAGCAAAGAAAGTAAATAGATTACACAAAAAATGTGTTTACGGTCTGAAGAATTGTTGTTGAGGGACTGAGAAGAATGAAGTCCATGCTTTTGCAACATTGCTATTGAATTCCAGAATTGCGTCTGTTGTCTTAGTGTATATCCTGATGTTGTCTCTTGCTGCATCCAATGCATTGAGGCTCACTTGATTGT
>JBPCNB010000087.1:0-13732 GCA_051001675.1 Nitrososphaeraceae archaeon
CTTTCTTTTTCGCTATGTGTTACAGAACTGTCAAGCATTTCGAGGGCAACGGGAAAGAATATCAATATGGAGGGGACGGACTGCATCGCTGATTCCAAATTTTGGAAACCAATTACCAATAAGCTTCGATGTAGTGGCATATCAAAAATCCTTAATCTTGCTGAGGTTATTATTCCTAGGGTTCCCTCCGACGCCGTAAAAACCTTCTGCGGCAAGAAGCCTTGGTTGGACAGCACTGCATCAAGCCGATATCCACACGCATTCTTACTAACCTTGGGATATTTCCTTTGTATAAGATCAATATAGGGAGAAATTAAATTAAGCATTTTAGAAATTCTCTCGTCTCGTCGCGCGTCATGTCCGACCACTCCGCTGGTTCCGTCGGCGTAAATAACGGAAATTTCGTGAAGGTGGTCAATAGTACTCCCAAAACCAAGAGAATGAGGGCCGCTCGAGTTGTTAGCAACCATTCCTCCGATTGTGCAGTAGTTACTGCTTGCAGGATCAGGGGGGAAAAACTTCCGTTTTTTGCTTAATTCATTATCGAGAACACCTTTTATCAATCCTGGCTGTGCAGTGACGTAGTCATCCTCAATATCAATTATCTTATTCATATTCGCGGTGAAGTCGAGAATAAGTCCAGAAGATAAGGATTGCCCGAGAAGACCTGTGCCCGCCCCTCTTGCTGTTATAGTGATTTTCTTAGCCGCACAGAATTTACAGATCTCTTGTACATCATCTGCGTCTAAAGGTTTTTGAATTAGTTCAGGGCTAAGATTAAAATGGCTAGCATCCATAGAATAAATCTTCCTACTCCAATCATCAGAAAGAACTTCTCCTTTTGAAATGCGTCGTAATTCATCGGATATTGTAAAACTCATTCCCTCACTGATTCCCAAGATGTCCATACCTCAAATTGGATTTTAAGAATTAGTTGATTCATTGACACCCGTCATTTACCTCACTGCGTGCAAAAAAATTATAGTCTTTGCGAAGCCTACCTCTACTTAAAGTGATATTCGATTGCATACGAATCGCCATTTCTTATTGGTGGCATACCTTATTCCTATCCTTTCTGTCTCAACGACGTCTTTTATGACATCCTCTATTGCAAATTCTATATGGATTTCACTTCGAAAATCTGTCATGTCCAAAGCATTTTGAGATTTATCGATATCCATAGCTTGACAAATTTTTCCTGGACCTGAAGTCAAGCCAGGTAGACTTACGAAACTCCTTAACCTTTCCATTGTATGAATTCCTTCGCAAGGATTAAGCGCCCTAATTAGCACAGCACCAGCTTTTACTTTATCAGAGTGAGCAGAAACATTCAAGCAAAAATGGTTTCCGTATACGAAATACACGTATGCCTTTCCAACTTCGCCGAACATTGATAAGTTTCTAGCCGTCAAGCCTCTATAAGCGTGACTCGCACGATCGTCTCTGAATCCATAGGCTTCTGTCTCTGTGATGATTCCACACAACCGTTCTGGCTTTTTACTATATATGTCATGTGTGAGACGGACAAGCTTCTTGCCAATAAGCTCTCTTGCGACGTCTTGTGTGGGACGTGAGTAAAATGACCTATCTGGGCAATTCAACAATGAATATTTGTCGGGACTTTTATATTAATGCCAGTGGAAAGAATAACTCGCATTAGCCATCGTCATCTAATCGGTTTCGGTTTTTGACATTATTGAACCATGAGGGCTTTTCTATAAAAGGTGAATTTCTAGCCAAACGAGACCATACCACGATACTTTTTATATCTATTTTGAATGTCCCTTTTTGAAATGCCAAGAAAGGCCGAGACCCCAAAGTCTTGGACCGCAAATGCACCCATTACATTTCCATATATTACTGCCTCCTTCATCACATTAGTTGTCCTTTTTCTCTGGCGGGCTATATGACCGATGAAACCGCCAGCGAAGGAGTCGCCTGCTCCGGTGGGGTCTAGAATTACGTCCAGCGGATATGCTGGCGCTGGAAATATCATATCTCCGTAGAACAACAACGCACCGTTTTCTCCTTTCTTAATAACTGTGAATTCTGGCCCGAAAGACATAATTTTTTTTGCACATTTGACCAAATTATATTCTCCACATAGCAATCTGGCCTCCTCCTGGTTTATTATGACTCCGTGTACTCTACTCATCATTTTAATAACTTCTTTGCGTTTGTGAAGTATCCAATATTCTATGGTGTCACAGATCGTTAGTTTGGGATCTGAGAAGTATTCAAGTATTCTCATATTTTGTATTGGGTCATTGTTTGCGAGGTAGAGATAATCTGTGTCTGCGTACTCTGGTGGGATTTTAGGCTCAAAATTGGCTATAACATTCAACTCTGTCTTGTTGGTCGTGCGATGAGAGAGATCGTAGTCAAATGAAGAGTCGTAATGGAAGCATATTTCGTTTTCGTACCTAACTATTCCTCTCGTGTCTAGTCGCTTGTCAAGAATCTCTCTATAACCTACTGGAAAATCTGAACCTATTGCTCCAACAATTGACGTTGGAGTAAAAAAGCTAGAAGAAATCGAGGCAAATGTAGCAGCGCCACCCAAAATATTTGTTTGTGTCTTGAAAGGGGTGCGAGTGGTATCAAGGGCTATAGTTCCAAAAACTGTGAGCATACAGCAAAATGCCTCCCCTTATAAATAAACAGTAACCCCACATAAAATAGGATAATTAATGGCAGTTAGTACTACAATATCTAGGAATAGATGACTATCATCGTGGCTATAACAGGGAGCTCAGGTGTCTTGTATGGAATAAGAATGCTCGAGGTTCTCCAGAAGTTAGGAACGGAAACACATTTAGTATTAAGTGACTGGGGGGAAAGAAACATTCGAATTGAGACCGATAAGACGGCTTGTTATGTTAAATCGTTGAGTACAAGATCTTATAACAATTCCAATATGGCCGCACCTATTTCAAGCGGTTCCTTTCGAACCGACGGGATGGCGATCGTACCATGCAGCATGAAGACCCTCTCTAGTATCGCGAACGGATACGATGAAAGTCTAATCTCTAGAGCGGCGGGGGTTTGTATTAAAGAATCTAGAAAGTTGGTGCTTGTTCCAAGAGAGACTCCTCTATCTGCGATTCATCTCCGGAATATGTTAAAGTTGTGTGAAATAGGGGTTGTAATATTACCGGCTATGCCTGGTTTTTACCACAAGCCAAAGACCATAGAGGATCTTGCGGACCATCTCGTAGGTAAAGTTTTGGATCAATTTGCGATTGAACACGATATTTACAAAAGATGGGGAGGAGAAAAGCGAGCATCGTAATTGTCAAAAATATATTTAATACAAAATCCCGAATTAAAAATTCAATCGTCATTTTCTGCAGCTGATATTTATAAACCGGCGTTGCAGACCATTTAATATTCATGATTGGGGCACAGTGTTGCGGATATACTAATGGAAAGGAATGATGAAGGATTAGAGAAGAACTATGGTTCGAGAATCACAAAGTATCAGGGTTCGGTGATGCTCAGTATTTGCGATCTTGAATTAGTGGGTATTACATTGCAAGATGGTGAACTTTCCATAAACCTTTCAAAGGAATATTTTCAAGAACACGTAATTGGAGAACAGCAAGCCACAGGGTTATTAAAAGCATGCTCTATTGCTAATTTGGTTGGGGCAAGAATCGTAGCCCAAGCCCTGGATTTACGCTTAGCGAATGAAGTTAGCGTTAAGCGTATCTCCGGAATTCCTTTTTTAATGATTTACAAATTTTAATTGTGGAAAGCTCACTGATTCTATCTGTATTTCAACTATTGCCCCTCTCCTTCAGAAAACACCATCACCAAATAATGATAGTCGGATACATGAATGGATAAATGTTGAGTACAATAGTATTAAATAATTCATAGCGATACTTAACTGGCTTAACAATTATAGTATATGATAGCATCTATCATGATAGTTGAAACGTCAGCCGAGATCTCCAGCGTGTCAACAAGCCTACAAGGAAACGTTTCATAGAAGCCATCACATGTACAGCGTTTATCCTCCATCTGAATTTACGTAGGTGATGTGTCACAACACCACATCCCTATTAACGATATATAAAGGGAAATTTAAATTTGGCAACAAACAAAGAACACATAGGTGTCAAATTGAGCTTTCAACATTTGATAAAGATTCCTGCTGACAGGATAGCGGTGCTCATCGGAAAGGAAGGTCAAGTGAAACATGAAATCGAAGAAAAATGTAAGGTTCAAATCGAAATTGATAGCCAGAACGGTAACGCTGTAGTTTCATTCAGTAACGAGCCAGTGTCTGAAATGCAGCCTTTCAAGGCGATAGAAGTAATCTCAGCAATTTCAAGGGGATTCTCTCCGCAGCGAGCCTACAGGCTATTAAGTGACGAGGATTTAATATTCCAAATAATTGACTTGAAAGACTACGCAGGCAAATCATCGAACGCGATGGACAGAATAAAAGGTCGTATAATCGGCCAGAATGGCAAATCGAGAAAAACTATAGAGGAGCTAAGTGGGGCATATGTGTCAGTGGCGGGACACACGGTAGCTCTCATTGGGACCTTTGAAGAAATTAGACTCGCTAACGATGCTGTCCTTATGATTTTGAAGGGCAGCGCGCATAAAACTGTCTATACCATGCTTCAAGAAGCAAGAAGGAAAAATAAGTTGGATAAAATGAAGCTTTGGGAAGAGAACAACATTAAAAAACATTGATAAATTAATTAACATGTATGCTAAACTAACGTGTCTAAGATAGATGACATTCAGTCAGTCAGACCTTAATGATCTTGAAAAAAGGTTTCCTCGCGACAACGGCGTAGCAACCAAAACTGATAGTCGTAATAGAATTCTTGTGTTGTGCATAGATAGAGATGATGACATCGGTTCCAAAGGCGGTGTGAAGACGCCTATTATGGGAAGAGACCATTGTGTTGAGGCAGGATTAAGACTGGCGATTGAAGACCCTGAAGACCCAGACGCCAATGCAATATTTGGGGCAGTTAAGGCTTATGAAAAACTTGTATCAAACGGTTATGATTCCGAAGTGGCTCTCGTCGCCGGAAAGAGAGATCGAGGAATTGAAGCCGATGAAAAGATTGGTATCGAACTCAACTATGTGCTCAATAGATATCATGCTGATGCAGCAGCAATTATTTCTGATGGGGAGGATGATGAGGCAGTAGTACCAGTTATTCAGACTATGATTCCGGTTATATCAGTGCAGCGAATAATTATTAAACATAGCAGAAGCGTCGAATATTCATACGCAGTTCTTGGAAGATATATCAAAATGTTGGTGTACGATCCACGATATTCTAAATTTTTTCTCGGAGTTCCAGGAGCATTGCTGGTAGTCAGTGGACTTGCAACAGTTTTAGGTCTTACAAGAGAAGCCCTGGCGCTCGTTATGAGTATACTCGGCGGGGCATTTATTATTAGAGCATTTGATATTGATAAATCGTTGGGTTCACTTGGGAGACCCACTCCTACAGGATTCATTAGAATATTTTCAGTATTTGCGGGTGTGTTGATAATCTTGGTATCGATAGTAAATGGATTATCAAACATTCCTGGTGAAGTCCTAATTCAAAAAGATATGAACTTTATCGACATAATTACAAATCGGGTCATAATTGGAAATTTCGTGCATGGTACGATTGCTCTAATGTGGATAGGGATTGGAACAATATTGATAGGCTCGCTTCTGAGTAATTGGTTCAAAGGGAGCGTGAGGGCTATGTCTGATATTCTGCGTCTAGTCGTACTTGCTTTACTTTATATCCCTATTTTGCAATTCACTTCTGTTCTAACTGAAGGAACCAATCCATTCACACTGATATCATCGCTTTTCATAGGCTTAGCTATAACGCTGATAGTCGCAACCTTTCTATTCCAATACTTCAGGAGTAGGAAAGGTGGTGAGGTTCTTAGACATTGATCCCATTTGACTCGAATTTTTATGACCTAATACGATATATTACAAAAAATAAAATCGTCCTTCTGCTGCTGATACAGTAGTAATTCATGTGGATACAGGACATTCCAAAGAAGGCCATCGCTGACACCATCCTTAAGCACAGTGGACTTTATAATCTCTATGAAAAGAGACTTGAATCAAAAATCTTAGAGAGACCACTTCCAAATCATATAGCGATTATTTTGGACGGCAATAGGAGATGGGCCAGGTACGGTTTAGCTGGAATGAAGAGTGGGCATTTCAAAGGAGCTGACAGAGCAGAAGAACTCTTAAATTGGATTCATGATCTTGGGATAAGAATTACTACATTATACGTCTTGTCTACTGAGAATTTGGATAGATCAGATGATGAGTTAAACAATATTTACGAACTTCTTCAGCAAAAACTAGAAAGACTTTATGCGGATTCTCGAATTCACAAACGACGAATGAAGATTAAGGCAATAGGCAACGTACGACTACTTCCTGACCAATTACAGAAGATTCTTTTGAAGCTAGAGACAGAGACCGCAAAGTATAGCTCAATGTTTCTAAATATCGCAGTTGCCTACGGAGGGCAGGAAGAGCTAATTGACGCCATAAGGCAAATAGCATTAAAGGCCAAGACAGGACAGATAAACGTCGAAGATATTGATGAAAAGGTTATCGAGTCGTACTTGTATACTTCTCATCTTCCCCAACCCGAGCCCGATCTAATATTGAGAACATCCGGGGAAAAAAGGCTCAGCGGATTTCTTATATGGCAAAGTGCATACAGTGAACTAGTTTTTATGGATGTTTTCTGGCCGGAATTTAGAAAAATAGACCTTATGAGAGCAATTAGAACGTACCAATACAGATTAAGGAGATTTGGGAAATGAAATCATAGTCACAGAATTTGTGACGGCTTAATAGTAGAGCGATTCGTATGGGATATCATATAATCTTAAGAAAAATGAACCAGTAAATAGGTTATAATATACAGGATTGGTACGTTAAAGTGCTAAGGCGAAGTGCAATAACTAACCCGATAATTAGAAAGAGTTACTAGAGACTAAAGACAAATACGCCCAGAAGTTGATGGAAAGATCTGCTGGAGCAGTAATTTTCTCGATAAAAGAGACAAAGAGTATAAGCTATTTGCTTTTGCAATATAGTGCTGGACATTGGGATTTTTCTAAAGGCAATATTGAGAATAGCGAGGATGAATCCCAAGCCGCATGTCGCGAAATACGTGAGGAAACTGGCATCGAAAATGTTGAGTTTTTAGACGGATTTAAAGGAAAAGTAGAATACTATTACAGACGCGAGCATGAATTAGTGCACAAAGAGGTTGTATTTTTCCTTGCTAAAACCGACTCTCTAAAAGTAATTCTATCAAACGAACATATCGCATATTTGTGGAACGACTATGACAACGCTTTGGCCAAATTAACTTATAAAAGTGCAAAAGATATTTTGGTGCAGGCACAGAACTTCTTGAAAGTCAAGTATCTGCAGTGATTTTTGATCCGGAAAATAGTTATTAACCTTAACAGAAAATGAATGCTTCTGTATGCAATGCTAGGATCTATATTACAATAATACCTCATAATCATGGTTTGTATGAAAACTCACAAAGACGAGGTTAGTCGTTGATATTTTCTGACCGCGTTAAGAGGGTTGCCTGATGATAATATAGAACGACCAACTATAAAAAAATCAGTACCGTGCTTTTTCGTGAGACCTATATTACCGCCCTGGGCTCCTACACCCGGAGAGTAAATGGGGATTCTCTTGACTTTAGAAATATCTTTCATAACATCAATATGTGTTGCACCGACTACTATTCCATCGACTCCGGCGTCAATGGCCATATTATGGAACAACTTGTACATGCTAATGATTCTGTTTTTCTTGCGATATATGATATCTGCTCCATAACATTCCCGTGCTCCAGGATGGCTCATATAGACCAATGCGATCACGCCACAATTCTTTTCATGAGTTTGCACTACTGCTGATTTCAGAGAATCCTTGCCCATGAATGGGTTAACAATGACGGAGTCAAACCCCATCTCTAAGAGATGCTGAATAGCTATCTGATTGGTGCTGGCTATATCATTTAGTTTTATGTCAGCAATAGATTCTAATCCATAGGAGTGAGCTAAAAAATTAAACTCAGTTAGATCTGATTTAGAAAATGGCAAAATGAGATGAAAATTTAACTTGACAGCGCAAATGTGTTGTTGAAGGCGGCTGATTGAGATTAAAGCAAATTTTTTTAGCTCCGGCATAGGAGGTAGGTCGAGTGACAATATTATACGACTATTCTTTAGCTTTGAACTTCTTTTAATCCTCTTTCTAAAGGAAGGCAAACCTGAAACTCTAGTCATACGAGCCCACTAGCGGATGGGCTCGTGCAAGTCGTATTAATTTGAGATAGATGTACCCGTGTTCATCTATTCTGTTGGAGAAGGATGGCTGTTCAGGACTCTGGCTTGAGAATCTGATGTAAGCGTATTTAGGTTCTTCATTCAACAGTATATAGTAAAAATAAGACAGGGAGTCTGATTCTGTAAGATTTATCGTAGCCCCCATGACAAATGTTGGATGGATAACATCAAGATTAGTATCAACAATCTCATTTTTGGGATAGAGAAATAGCGGCAAAGGAGGTTCGTCATACATTGTTTTATATGCTGCAACTTTTGCCAAACTGTAAATATCCATTAACTTTATAGCGGTATATCCTGATTTCTTACTTATTCTAGAATTCTTCAACATGCTTGCAGGGAATTTGTCTACATTAATAATAGGTGAATAGACGAAGCTCGGATTGCCTACTGAATCAACAATTGTAATCTCCTCTAAACCTCCTGTAATTCTGTATGCAAGATATTGCCCTAGTTTTGCAATGGTGTTTTTTACAAAATAGATAACAGGTCTTCCGTTCACAATATCTGCTTGAACTGCTAGGATTTGATCCGAATTCAGACACAATGAGAAGGTAGGCAGAGGAGTGCGCTCAAGTGCACAAACAAACCTCCCAAAATCATTCATGCTACTAAGTTCGATGTAGTAAGGAGATTTGGCTTTCAATTCTCAATACTTAATATGGAAGCTATTAAAGTCATACGTTCCTCTAATCTGCTAATTGCAATTTAATCAGAACCAAAATCCTGACATCGAAGATAACTAAATGTACACTACGCATGAATTTTATGAGAAGTATCTTTTTGACAGTAATAGTAAGTTCGCTTCATGTTGGAAAAGGGAGAATAATAGGGATATAAATAATCGAAAACATACCTTTGGTTTAGGTGTTTTTTAGTGCCTGCAAGAAAGGATGGAGAGGTGACATATCTAATTGATAAAGCAAATCATTTTCTCGAGGAGCATCTCTCAAAAAAAACGCCAAAGACAAGATCTGATATAATATTATGGCTTGCTTACGTTAATGTAGAACACGCAATCTTATCGCTGAAGCTGACATGTGGTCAAACAGGCAATAAGTATGGCTTGAGTCACAAGGGATCGAGTTATAAGAAACGCAAGAAGGCTATTCGAACAAAGGAGACTTTTTCAAAAAGTTATTCTATTGAAGATTGTGTATACAAGGTAAACTTGAGGCTCACAAATATCAAAAACGTCTCTGACAATTATGAAGAAATGCTATCCGAATTGAGGGTATGCAGGGACCATCTCGTAAAAGCGATTGAACGCTATTGCTAAAGTTCATAATATACGTCTGTGTGAGTCTCTTCCTTGCTCAAAACATCACAAATCTTTCCCGTGTGGAAAAAATGAAATGAATGCATCCAGGAAGACTTTAGATTAATCCTTACATTAAAACTACAAGGAAGTTGAGATGACCTAAGGATCTTGAGAAGACCTGTCTATTATATCGGTAAGTTCTGCCCCTGTCCCTATTATTGTCACCTTCAAACCAGTCTCCTGCTCGATATTTTCTATAAATTTTCTGGCGTCGGCTGACAACTTTGAATATTCTTTCAGCCCCGCACTGGTTGGAAAAACTACGTCAAGCTTGGTAAGGGCCAACTGTGTGGCACTGTTCAGTTGTATCGATTTTCTAGCAAGATCCATGTCAAAAGGTGCAGCTCTCCTTTGTCTGCCTGTCACACTCCCGTATTCGGTCCATCCCTTCCTTCTGGCCTCTTCATCGTCGATCTCGTATTTCAAAGGCCCTTGGCCCACTCGGGTAACGTATGACTTAAAAACCAACAGCACTTCGTCAACCCTTTTGGGACCAACTCCAACGTCAGAACAGATAGCTGAAGAGGTTACGTCCTTCGAGGTTACAAATGGATATTCTCCATAGTATAATGAGAGAAATGTTCCCTGGGTTCCTTCAATGATTACCCTTTCCTTCTTATCTAAGGCATAATTGATATCGCTACTTACGTCATCAATATATTCTAAAAGTTCTGGAACATCTCTTGCCATCTTGAGAGTTCTAAGTGCTCTATCTGCATTCGCTGGTCCTGTTCCTGTTCCTGTTGTGCCTATCCTCGTTTTGGGATAGTTGGTATTGTCTTTTTCTATATGCTCTTTAGTAATAACGCCGCACTGTGGGTCAACAAATACTCGATCACCAGCATCAAAAGTTCTGACTTCATCCAGTAGAATTTCTGGATTAACCAAGACACCTGGACCTATGTAAAGCCTGGTGGAAGCGTTTAGAGCCGCGCTCGGAAGCATGCGGACTTTGTATGTTTTTCCATTAAGCACAAAAGTGTGTCCTGCATTAGGTCCTACCCCCCCTCGAGCAGCAATTGTGGGCCTGTACTGCCGAGCAAGATATGCAATAATTTTTCCCTTTCCTTCGTCTCCGAAAAACCCCCCGACAATAACAGTACACGGCATCGCTAATTGTTGAATTATCTGGTAATTTAAGGCTAGTCAAAAAATATTATGGACAATCCAAGGTCGTGTCTTGAATACAATACAAAGGACGCCATACTAAGGCTGCTACATATTCACACACGTGAAAGGACTTATATTAGATATTCGGCGATGGAGTAGGGTACTAGTATTTTACAGATGAACTCCATTGCGAATGAGCAGACTGTGGAAAATATTATACAAACCCTTATAGCTCTTCCGGAGTTTCTAAGGAAATCCGTATTGGAAGGCAGGATAAAAGAATTTTTTTCTTTGGGCGCTCAGGATAAGCATGAAATAGTGCTTGGAGTGTTACAAAGCATTTCCTCCTTTGAAGAGAAGAAAATTTCAGTATTGGTGAAAACCTGGCTCGAAGTATTATCTAATTTTGATGCTGCGCAGATAGTTGAGATGCTAAGATTATATTGTCAAGAAATAAGAAATGATCCTGTTATTATTCAAAGGATACCAGTTCGAGCAATTACCAACGTTTTCTATGTTGTCGAAGAAACTAAAAAGCAGAAATTGGCAGATTGTTTGAAGGAAACAATTCTGTCTTTTCCAGACAAAGATAGAATAATAAACCTAATACCCGAAGAAGGACTTGATGTCCTCGGAATGAAGTGAACCGATCAGGTTTTCAAAACAAATATGTTTACTTCGTAATTCCCCAATTTCTATGTGCTAGTCGAGTACTACAACTCCCAATTACGTTGCCATCGATCCGCTTAGTATAACTCCACATTTGCATGTAGTATTGATCTTCCGTGCTTGACCTTATACCAAAGCTATGTCTGAGGTGTGTCCGGTCTTTTCTCAGGATTTTTCTGAAGTTCTCCCTCAGGCTTTTCTAAGCCAAAGAACATTCTCTCGTATTTGCGAAGCATCTTCCTGTGCTCTGGAAGAGACATATCAAGCCTCATCTCGTTCATTACCATTACGGCATGCGTTGTCCACTCCTTCCAACAATCCGCACAAGAAGGATACTTACCAGCTGCAGGATCCACTACTGTTTTTTCATCAAATGTCTTCTCACATTTTAGACACGTTTTAGTCATCTGGAATCTGTAATTAGTAATGTGTCTATTTTATGCTTATCCTTGTCGACTCACATACGACGCATAAGACTAGCAGTCATACCTAACTATTCTCGGATGTGTAGGAGTTGACATGAGTCCACAAGGTAGTTATCGTGTAAGGACCCCTGTAATTGCAGGTCGATTTGTTTAACATTTGCAAATTTGGCTTATGGAATGTCGTTTTATCCAGTTTGTAGTCTTATGATTTGCAGTCATGGTCAACCTTTGCGATATTTAGGGTTCTTCAAATTGGTGCTGTGATGTTTTTTCTTTCTCTTGTCCTTGCTCTTGTCCTTGTCCTTGCTCTTGTCCTTGTCCTTGCTCTTTCTCTTGTCCTTGCTGTTCTCGTTTTTTCCTGTAATAAGTGTGGAATTTCTTTGCATGATCTCGCATCTGCTCCATTCCATTGAAACTAACGTCACACTGCTTGCAATAATACAAGAGATCTTTTCCATGTACTACCTGAGTGTGTTGCATCAATTCTTCAATCTTTTGAAATTTCTTATCACATTTATCGCATCTATTTCTGCGTAAGATTGAGGAAAAAAAGAACACCATTACGATAAAACCCGCAACATATTTTTATTTTATTGATTCGAATCGATTTTTCGAGCCTTCACGTTGCGCTCGTCCCAGCATCGCCGGCATAATTGACCGTCTATGCCCCACTTTTGTTTTGGATTATACCGGATAAACCCAATTTTATTGCTACAAATTGCACAGAAGTTTAGTTTTCTAGTAAAATCGGCTTCGGCCTTATCGTAGCACTGAGGGCAAAGCACAATTCCTGAATCCATATTCCACTTCCAGTTTGGTCTCTTCTTATCAGAGTCCAGGTTTATCAAGCTGTTACATAAATGACATGTACGGTCTTCACGATCTTTCTTTTCTAGTTCTTGCCTTTTGTCGGCTTCTGCTTTCATAGTAAAATCTCTTGTCTTGTCAACATGGCAGTCGCTGCATAGCAGGCCTTCCATTTTCCATTCGCGGGATGGTTTGTACTTGTGCCCAGTTAATTCTTTATTACAGATAACGCAACGCACGTACCTAGCATCCTTTTGTTTTTTGCCAAAACCTAAAAAAACAGGCAAACCTATAACTAATTTGTAGGAAAACTCAATATAAATGTGATAACTTTGCAGTTTTTTTAGTTGCGCGTCATTCCTAATAGCTGCAGGTTGATTCTTCTAATCATGGGAGGTCAGAATGTGCTTTATACACATGTATGCCGCGTTTGCCGCAAAAAATTTTTATTATACACTAAGAAAGTTAACAAAAGTTCAGATAGAATACTGTGTAAATACAATTTCTGATAGCTTTTTTATCGACCTATCGACAATATGAATTTTAAAACTATTAATATTCGATGAGAATAACCCGCCTCAATGAACAAGAACGTTTTCGCAGGTATTTTTGCGGGCGTATTAGCTATAGGTCTGTTAATGGGTCCAGCCCTTTCAGGGATATCCCCTACAGCAGATGCGCAAGCACAACCAACAACACAAGGAAAAACTAAGAACGTCCTTTTGGTTGCAGAAGAAGTAGTAGTTGACGTTGCTCCGGATAATGCACTTCATCCAGGCGGAGTAAAGTACAATGCAATGACATTTAATGGTACAATTCCAGGACCAGTAATAGCTGTTGACCAAGGAGATACTCTTAATGTGACACTTAGAAATGATGGTAAAGCTATTCACAGCCTCGACTTTCATGCTGGATTAGGCCCATCAGAAGCTACAGGTAGCGGAAGTCTCAAACCAGGTGAATCAAAGACATGGAGTTTGAAAGCTGACGAAGCAGGTGCATGGATGTATCA
>JBPCNB010000088.1:0-3098 GCA_051001675.1 Nitrososphaeraceae archaeon
TACAGAGCCAGTCATTTATTTCAAGCCAAGAACCTGTCTGATTGGCCCTACAGATGACATCCTCTGTCCAAAATTTGTGAAGCAACTTGATTATGAGGGAGAGTTAGCACTGACAATCGGAAGAAAATGCAAAAATGTAAGTACAACGGAATCCTCTGAATATATTGCAGGATATTTTGTACTTAATGATGTCTCAGCAAGGGATGTTCAGTTTATTGACAAGCAGTATACGAGGGCTAAGGGTTTTGACACTTTTGGTCCCTGTGGACCATGGCTAACCACTGCAGACGAAATTATAGATCCCTGCAATCTGCATATAACTACAAAAGTGAACGGAGGCATGAGACAAGATTCGTCTACCGCAAACCTTGTCTTAAAGGTTAATGAAATAATATCTAAGTTGAGTAAAGTTATGACACTTGAGCCTGGAGATATAATATCTACGGGAACTCCAAGTGGTACTGCATTATCATTATCGTTAGACTTAAAGTACCTAAGACATAATGATATAGTCGAAGTTGAAATAGAGAAACTTGGAAAGCTTAGAAATAGGGTCCAATTTGTAGACTAAATGTAGGGGTTTTGAAAGATTATGCGTATCAAAGTCATTGTGTAACGACTATTCCGCGTCCAGTCTTTAATTTTAAGCCTTTGAACAATCCTTTCTTCAGTGTAATGAGAATAGGTTTATTCTCTAACTTTCGCCTTTAATCAGTTCCTATTCTGTTCTTGTATTATGGCAACAATAACTCGAGTCAACATCAGGGTTTTGCGCTTTCACCCATTCCTCCGTCATTATTAGTTATATTTGATATTGTATTGTCAGTGGCTGATGCATTGCATTTCACAATGTTACATTTGTTGTTGTGGGGAACAGTTATACTGAATTTTTTCTCATCAAGGCAAGTTACAAAATAAATAAATTGACACTTTCTTTTAAGGGCTAGAGTTTATGATCTCAACGAACACTTCGAATTGCACACGCTGGCTATACAATAACATAAACCTAAGAGAGTAATAACTTATCATAAGATAGATAAGCCAAAATATGTATCAATGATATATTGCTATAGTTGTTGTCAGATAATATTAGGGCTATAATAAGGATACGTTTGAAATGAGTTACAGTAAACCTCCACCTACAACCAATAGATCACCAAAAGACGATGAAGATCAAAGGAAACTGCTAGAATATGTCGATCCACTCCTTACTGATTTTGCCAAGAAGAACAGAATTAATCCGGCCATATGTTACGAAGTATGTTGCGAGTTGGAAATGAATCTCCTTGAACAATGTAAATCAGAAGGTATTGATTCTGCTGAATTGGAGATGCACAGACATGTGGGAGAGATGAACTATAAGGCACGGAAGGAGAAAGAGGCCCTGAGCAAAGATAACGAAATCTCGAATAACAAATGAAGCAGCAGTCACTTAGATATCATGGTCTTGGATTTCTTCTTTTATTTTTCTTGCTATCATAATAGTTTAGGGGTTTGCAATTCTAGGAACTTTTTTTCTTCTTTTGTAGGAGGCTGTTGGACAGCAGTATTTTAAAGGTAAAATAGATAAATGAACACTGTCAGTGATCCCTGGACGAAAACCAATCATAGAAAGCAACTAATATCAGACGGAATTGACCTTATGATATTACTGTTCATTGCAGTAGGACAACATCGGTGATATCCACGAAAGATAATGACCAAAAACACTAAAGGTCAAATTACCGTTCATAGTAAAGAGCAGATACTTTACTGGTTTGAACAAGCAAGCTATCAAGATTGTAGAATAAATGCGTTATCCTCAGAGTAAAATTGTGAATCTAGCGAGATCCCTTCCGTAAGTTTGCCTTCAGATTTGGTATCATTTTCAATGGGTATATATTCGATCAGTCTATCTATCTCTTGAAAAATTCCAAACGTCATAATATACTATAGAGAGTATAACGATCTGGAGATATATTATTGCTCGTGTATGCGTAGAATATGGAGATTATGTGCAAATAATTCCTCGAACTGTATGAATATTACAACTCCTGAAACATTCACTGAACCCGCATGCTTTCAGAAATGAGTATTCATATGATCTTGTCTATAGGAATTGAATATTGTACTCTTATGACTTCTATCGTGGATTCATCGATCAGAGTAGTCACACGGTGATTTGTTGTTGTCTACCTAGCACTAAATAATTTCTCTTCACTAATATGCGGCTAATCGAATAAGTTGAATAAATAACATGATCGAAACTAGCTTGATAAAAAAATTGGAAAAGTTTTGTTTTTCGATTTCTAACCTTGCTAACTTACAACGTCTGGCAAAGTTTTATTTACACTTGCATCAGTTGTTGTGTTATTGTTTCCTAGTTGTGATCCTTCTGTTGTCGTAGCACCTTCAATGGTTGGTAATCCCTTCTCACTCAAAACCTGATCAAGCAATACGAGATCGTATATTCCGTTGAGATTTGGTCTCGATTCGCCCTTTGCTAGGAATCCCAAATCATATGCATCATTTGCGGATTTAAATAATGATTGCTTGATAGGGTCGTATGTGAACTCTAGTCTAGTTAATGACTCTGCTAATACATCTTCTGGAAGATCCTTCCCTGTAAGTTTTTTGAGTTGTACATTGAATTCTTTTATAGCTTCTCCTTTATTGTCATTGATCCATTGTGTCTCATTAATATGCGCAGCTACTAGCTTCTTTATCACATCAGGATTTTCCTTCAGATAGTCAGGCCTTACAATTATGTGGGCTGTCACGAATTTGCCTTCTGGTGGCCAGAGATCTCTTTCGTCCATAAATACTCGGCCATTAGCTTCCTTCACAAGCCTTGTAGCCCATGGCTCTGGTACCCAAGCTCCATCAATTTCCTTCTTTAAAAACAGCGTAAGTATATCTGCGTTGGTCACTGGCACTACTGTTACACTTCCTCCGTTTTCTGGAGTCTTTAATCCATTATCCACCAAATACTTTCTTAATGCTACATCCTGTGTATTGCCAAGCTGAGGAGAAGCAAACTTTTTACCTCCCAAGTCACTCACAGAATTTATTCCAGTATCATTTCTTACAACAAATGATGCTCCAGCGCTAGTAGCACC
>JBPCNB010000089.1:0-3081 GCA_051001675.1 Nitrososphaeraceae archaeon
GGCGAGTGAGAACATCTGCCATTCTCGAATAGCCATAGATGCTTGGACTATAGATATAATAGTTCTGCTAAATTCGAGAGCTATAGTATCAGAGTCAAAAAATGATTGCAAAATTTAAAGTCTGTGCAACAACAAACACATTTTATGAAGTTTTTACATCGAGTAGTATTGTTTATATAGTTAGCACATTCTTCCGGTGCACATTGGCTTTCCGCAGATACTAATACCATATTAGTAAATCAATGATGATTGTTGCATTAAGGCCTCGAGGATACTATCTCGATGCGATTATTGTGATTTGCACTAGAATATTATTTAACTATGTTAATTTGCCCCTTACTTTTTCGTTGGTTTATGATCTGTCCAAGTGAAGATCTTTTTCAATGTTTCCATGAATTGTTATAATGCCACTGCTTCATTTCCAAAAACCGTTATTCCATTCACAAGTTATGAAGAAGACACAGGATAATGACTCGGAGAATAATAGTATGGGTATGATTTCGTCATTGTTACATCCTACTCCTGATAGAATGTTGTTATTATTCTCCGAGCCGTGTCTCTTATGAATATGTAAGATATAAGTAAGCCGCAGGCAACTCAACCAAGCGAGCGTAACCAAAGAGATGGCGTTGAGCCAAGGCCGTACCTGCGACCGCCATGTGTTTGACTTGTTTGACAACTACTTACCTAACGTAAAGGGTGTTGACCTGTATCGATTGTATAGTCTCTTCCTCGCCATTTAATTATCTCTTTCTTTCTTGCATCAATAATGGACGATATAAATCCAAGACAAATAATAGAACTCGCTATCGGTGAAGCCAGAGAATACAACGAACTATTAAAAAGAACATATTTTGACTGAATAGCGGAACTTAGAACTACCAGAGCAATTGTCAATAAATTAACTAATAGAAAGATAGGATTTCGTAATACGTTATGATTAGAATCGCCTATATAGATATTTGATATGGTTGATGATGATAACGAAAAAACACAAAACGATAATAAGATAAATGGCATTAGTAGAAGAAAAAACGTTGCTATCGTAATTAAAAAGGCATTTATCCTGTCTTGATGGTATAGGGGAATCATTAACCTTCGCAGACCATGCCATAACGTACTAAAATCCCTTGCCCATATCGCATTTATATAGCGTTCACCGCGAACTACCTTCAAGTTGAATTTTCCCTGCTTTACTATGCCCCCTAATGCACCATCTTCTACAATTTCGCTTTTTACCGCTTCATGGGTTCCAACAGCTTCATAGGTTTTTCTGGATATAATGTAAAAGCTACCAAAGAAATAACCTGTTTTAGTCTTGGGATTATTTGCACGTAATGGCGAATATCTAACATATGAAATGGTCCAAATTAGAGGTAATGTCATCTTTGTCCAAATGTCTTCACAAAGCAGTCTTGGTATTGCAGTAAGAGCATCTAATTTTTGCTCAATTAAATGTGCAATGGCTAATGATAATACCGATGGAGAGTGGGTTGTATCTGCATCCGTAAACAGAAAGACATCTCCAGTTGCCCTCAGATATCCTTGGTAACATGCCCAATTCTTACCAGTCCATCCTGCTGGTTTAGATTTTGAATTAATCGCTATAACTTTTGAATTTTTAACTTGGTACTTGTATATTATTTCACCAGTCTTATCAGTAGATGAATCATTGACTGCTACAATCTCAAAATTAGGATAATCTTGATTCAGTAAGCTATCAAGACATTTTAAAATATATTTTTCCTCATTGCGGGCGGGAAGAATCACACTAACTTTGGGCAAGTAACTATGTTTTGTTCTATTATGCCAACGGTTATATGATTCCAACTTCGGAGATTTCTTTAAGGATTTTAGCATATAGAGAAAGAAATAAACCCATCCAAGGAAAATACTAGAAATCAAGGAAATTAGGAAAATAGAGACAATAAAAAGATAATTCTCAGTAAGTATATTCATATTACTTGATCTCTTACCCTTCGCAAATAAATCTATTTAATCGTTAATAGATCCCTTTTGTTAACGAAGGCATTGCTATTAATCTAGTCTTTTATCGATCCTAACAAATCTTAGATATGGTATAGAAGAATTTAGTCTAAAAGTGATAATTATAGCCCAAAAACACTTTTGGCATTATTATACATTAGAAGATTAAATGCGTCTTGATCAAGCCCCAGCTTATGCACGAAGCGGAGGTAAGAGCTCATACTGCAAATAGGCCAATCGCTTCCATATAATAGGCGATGATTCTCACCCACATAGCTTATCATCTCTCTTATTTTGGTTGCATAATGTGTTTCAGCAGACACCGTGAAGTCCCCAACGGTCAGACCAGATATATCTGCATACACATTTCTATTCTTGTATAGTATTTCCTGACAATCTACTATCCACGGGTTTCCTAAATGACACATGACTATCTTTAATTCTGGATTATCAACTGCAACATCATCTATATTCAAAGGATGCGAGAATCTGACTTTGGCCTTATCAGAAAAAGTATCTCCAGTATGGATCATCAATGGAGATCCATACTCTACACACATATCATAAATTCCTTGATATCTTTCATCCGACGGATAATAATGCTCATATCCACAATAAAGCTTTATACCTTTAATAATACCATCTTTTAGCCATACTCTATAGTTTTTTAAATCCTCCTCAGTGTGATTATCAATTGTAAATCCTGCGACAAGCACAAGTTTATTCTTATTATCGTACTTTTTCATGATATCAATAATCTGGGATACGGATGGTCTGCTCACATCAACTTTGTAAGATGAGATAATAATGGAGTAATTAATATCGTTATTATCCATAGATTCAAGTAATGCCTTTAGTCTTTCTTCTAACGAAAGAAATGTTCCTGTCTTGTTAATTCCATCATATTGATTAATGTGAACATGACAATCTATAATTAGCATATAACCTCTTCTCCATCAATTACTCAAAATCTGGTAATGTGGATTTAACCATTCTATAAAGCTGGCATAGTTTAAGGAACGTTTGTCATAAAGATAATCGGAAAGCACTTTAATGAATTTGAATCCATTTTTTAATTGAAAAGATAAGACCGGA
>JBPCNB010000090.1:0-2459 GCA_051001675.1 Nitrososphaeraceae archaeon
GCTGCTTTTTTTCTCTACAAGTCACGACACTATAATCATTCCTTTATCTGCATTTATACTCGCCACGAAAATTATAACAAAAAAAGAGGAATCATTTACGGCGGATTAGCAGTATTATTTCTGGGTATGTCTGTTCTTGCTAACCCTGCTAGCTCTATGTTCATCCCTGCTTTCATAATCTGTGCATTTCTTTATACAAGACACAATAGGAAGATAATTGCTTGTTTCATTCTGACACTTGCGATTATATTATTTTCAGCCGGAGTTGTGAATTACTTAAGATTTGGATCTTTTACAGAGTTTGGGTATGGAGGAGCGTATGGAACATTTTCATACAACCAAGGATGGACAGGGCTAGTGGGTTTATGGGCTAGTCCTGGAAAAGGATTAATTTTCTATTTTCCAGCTGTACTCTTATTACCTCTAGCGCTGAACCTTGTCTATAGGAAAGACAAGGCTATTTTTATCTTGACGATATACATTGTTATCGTTAGTTGGTTATACTTTGGTACATTAGTAGCCAACAATGAATCCCGTTTCTGGAGCGGGGCTATAGCCTGGGGGCCAAGATACTTGATACCAATATTGCCTTTCATTACAATAACTCTGGGTGCATTGATTACGAGTCGTAGAAATAGTAGAATCAAGTCCTTATTGACAATGAAGGCATCTTTGGTCACGGTCTGCGTTGCCGGATTTATTGTGAATTTGCCAGGTACTTTAGTATGGTCAGAGTATGGAACAATTTATGCATGGGATAAAGAAAAGTTAGGCAATAGTGCCTTGGAAATCGTAACGTGGAACCCCAATTATTCTCCCATAATTTTACATTTGAAAATTCTCTATGAAGGCTATTTATCAGACATTCCGGTAGAAGATTACAGATATTCAGCCTGGTATTATGCTGCATATGGGCTTGCTCCTTGTCAGTACGACATGTATATCTATTGTAAATTCGGAATCATCCCTGTCTTGATACTAGCCGGAATAGCCATCGTCATAGGCGTTATTGTAATAAAGCCGAGTAGAAAAGATGTTTATGTGTACTCCTAAGTGAGTAGCTGTCCAAATCAATTTGAAAATTATTTCCAGGTGTCATGAAGAACTTATCGGATATCGACAAGACAGATAGGATGCACCTGGGAACGAAACGAGACTTAAATATATTGCGTGCTTATTAGCCTCATCTTACTAAATGATTAGTGAACGCTGGAATAGAGCACAGATCGCCGAAAAGAAATTCTGGCTTTCAACCAAGGATTGTTGGTCGATTCAAAATCCGACTAGATATTGGCACGGCATATTGGCTCATGGGTTTAACTTGGACTACGATTTTTTTGGCGGCAAATCTGTCTTGGAAGTCGGATGTGGACCTACGGGGGTAATATTTTCGCTTGACAATGCTAAATCAAGAGTAGGACTAGAACCAATGAATTTAGATGATTTGGTAAATGATGAAAAGAAGAAATCAATTGTAAAAAAGGGTGTAGGCGAAGAAATCCCTTTCGAGGATGATTCTTTTGACACAGTCATAAGCTTTAATGCACTTGATCATTCTGTTAACCCTGTGCAGGTAATACGAGAGATTCACCGAGTTCTTCGACCAGAGGGTGAGTTTTTGCTTTGGATTTACGTTTTACGAAACCATTATCAATTTATGCAACGTCTCTTGAACATGATGGATCCGCCCCATCCTTTTCATTTTACTCTAGATCAAATTTTGATCCTGATAAAAGACAGCTCTTTTGAAATAAAATACAGAAATGATGAGAAAGGAACAGGTTTGCCTAACAATTCAATAAAAAAAACTATTGCGAATTATATGATGGACACTTTATGGTTGAGGTCGCAGAAAACTACACACTTGGTATGAATACAACTTGTAATGTAGTGATCATTTCGTTGTTTTTAGTAGGGGGGTTAAGTTGAATAAGTATCGCTTGTTTTAACTAGCAAAGACTACCGTTATTGTCGCCTGACTCTGATCATTAAAGGAAATGGGACCCTTGCCCTTGCCGATATTCATCAAGTATATATTATTGTATTTATCGACCTTGTCAGAATCTCCTGTCCAGGGATTCTTCCCGCTGATTTGTTCTTCCAGGTCTACATGAAATAGGCTCTCCCCTGTCCTTATATCCCTTAATTTTGTAGGATTTAATATAACTGCATGTGTAATCGATTTCTTTGTGGACTCGGCAACAACTACCTTAATATCTCTAGCATTGGCAGGAGCATTAAATTCAACGTGTCCATCAATTATGTAGAATGGTTCTAGATCCGCAAGTATTCTGATTCCTCCCGCAGGTATGCTACCCTTTCCAAGCCTGACGGTCTCGATATCAATATCAGGATCTCTTTCAGTAGGAAGATCTGCATAAGCGATAATCGAGTTGTTAGTTACAGTAAATGGTAAAACGGCGCCCATGATGAGCACAGCCATTAACGAGCCAGAAAGG
>JBPCNB010000091.1:0-5754 GCA_051001675.1 Nitrososphaeraceae archaeon
ACTCAATAGTGTAAGAAAAGTTATAACTGGGTGCTGCTCCTAGAGGTTAAGCAAGAGATTTACGGCTGATTCGCAAGTACAAACAAAAATTACTTTACGTGTTTTCCGTTACTTTTGTATATAAAAAAAGTGAAAAATAAAAAATTGACAATAAAATTTGAAGAGTTAGGACTGGGTGCTGAAATTATTAAGGCACTCAAGGAAAATAGATTTGAAGCTCCTTTTCCTATTCAACAGGAGGCAATACCATTTATTTTAAGAGGTATAGACGTTATAGGACAGGCGCACACTGGTACTGGAAAAACGGCAGCTTTTGCACTACCTATATTGACCAAGATAAAGCGCAGGGGCCCAATACAGGCTCTAGTACTAGTTCCAACAAGAGAGCTAGCAGTTCAAGTAACTGCTGAAATTAACAAGTTTGCAAAATATACTGGGGTAAGAACTCTATCCATATATGGTGGTCAAAATATCAATATCCAATTTGATCATTTAAGGAAAGGCGTTCAGATACTAGTCGCAACCCCCGGCAGGCTAATAGACCATGTTAAACGACAATCCATACATCTTGATGACGTAAATTTTGTGGTACTTGACGAGGCAGATAGAATGCTTGACATGGGTTTTGTTGACGATATCAAGTTTATTTTGTCTTGCATGAACAAAGATGACAGGCAGACAAATTTGTTTTCGGCTACCATGCCCTCAGAGGTTTTGAAACTTGCCCAAGAATACATGGATAATCCAAAGGAAATAAGACTTAATGAAGAAGAGTTGAGTCTTGACACTATAGACCAGGCTTATCTCATTATTCATGAAAAAGAAAAATTCAAGCATTTATGTAATTTTATCAGAAATAAAAATCAGAAGCAGACTATAGTTTTTGCAGCAACAAAGCAAAGAACACATAGACTTGCTTCGGAATTACAAGAAGAAGGATTCAGAGCTATTACAATGCACGGCGATTTGTCACAAAGACAAAGAGATAGTGCAATGTACAAATTTAGAAAAGGATTTGAGGATATCCTTGTGGCTACTGATATTGCTGCAAGGGGAATAGATGTGCCGGCAGTAGGACATGTAATAAACTATGACATACCTGCAGATCCATTAATCTACTTCCACCGGATTGGAAGGACAGCAAGAGCTGGCACAGCAGGTAAGGCAATCTCATTAGTTTCTCAAGACAGAGTTGAGGATTTTGGAAGAATTCTTAAAACGACAGAAAAACCTATTCATAAGCTAAATGAAGAGATGGGAATCGAGGTTCCTTCGGTTCCACAATACGTACCCAGGGATTTTAGACAAAGACGCAGCAGTAATTATAGGAGGTATAACGGGTATAGTTACAGAAACAATACTTACCCTAGCTATACTGGCTATAGAAGTAGGTCCAGCCATGGCGGAGAGATCCAGAGCCATTATACGAGTCGTAATAGAAGCAGTAATAACAGATACGGTGCAGATTATGGGCGCAGAGATACTACTAAGACGACATACAATGAAATGTAAGATGTCAATAGAGGGAAGTGCTTCTGGGGTTATAATGGATAAGGCACTCTCAAGAGTGAGAGAAGACTTTATTAGACAGTAACACAGCACAGCGAAACTAAGTTGACCAAAGAATAGTGAATCCACAGATTAGGCGTCAAAAAACATCAGATAAACAAAATTTTTGCTCTGTCGTATAGCAAAATTACATCCTAATACAACATTTTTCATCCCGCTGATCCCAGGTAGACCAGCCTTTAGCCGATTTTGCTGGAGGGCATATATTGTTGGAGGTTTTTTTCTGATATGCAAAAAGCCTTAAAGAAATAGGGACATATCAATCTGTGAGAAATGCAATACAGGAAGATGCAGAATTAGGATTGGGTATAAAGAATGCAGGATACAGTATAAAGGTTGCAAGAATAGACAATACTGTATCTGCTCTTTAGTTGAGATCTTCAGACTCTATGGCATGGCATAAAAAGAACATTTGTTCCTATGAATGGCAGATATTTGGTAGTTTAATAACTGTGTCCTTTATGGCTTTGTTGCCCTTTCTACTTTTACCGTATACTTTGTCATTCACTCTTAGTACTATTGCTGCTTCTGGCGTAACTCCAATTATTTCGATGATTGATAAATGTAATATAGGGAGAACAAAAACAGCAGCAATAACTGGCTATTATTTGGTTTTATACTAATCTTGTCTCTTGTTTGATAATACTTATATCAACAGCAATAAAAGACGTAAGAAATATAGGATGACACCAATTTATTCTCTACTATCATTTTTCTCTTTGTTCATCAGTGAGTAAATGTTTGCTTGCCTAGAATAACATAGAGGACAACAAAAAGAAAAGGTTTTTGTTATAGCAGTAATAGAGGAATCAATGCCAGGCGACATGTACCCTGTGGTATACTTTTGTCATTTCTCCAAAGAGAAAGAGACTTATAACATACTTCTATCCTCTATTACTACGAAAAAATAGCACACTATATTATATGAATCTGGAGATATTACAGTTAGCAAAAATCAAAAATATGGGTTAACAAATGTATACGACTATTCTGTCATTTCGAGAAATCGTAAATATTATTAAATAGAATTTCTTCATTAAAGAAACCATGAAAAGATTAGCTTGTCGTGATGTCGGACTTGACTGTGAGTTTGTAATGGATGGTTCAACAGAAGAGGATATTTTGAACAAGGCAAATGATCACGCTTGGAAAGTTCATGCCATAAAACCAGAAGAAATGACTTCAGAGATGAAAGTGAAGATTAAGGATAGCATTAAGGAGTATTAAGCTGGATAAGAACTTCTAATGCCCAATAAAACGTTCTCTATGCTATTCGCTTCTCTTGTCATTTTTTTCATACCATAGTTGGACAAGTCCCGAACGGAAAAGTAATACTTCTTGTCAATTTGAAATATTGTTCAGGTCTACCGTCTTTGAAGTCCTTGCAGTATCTATTTAGGTGTCAATAAACTATAGTTAATGATAACCTTCCTTGTGTCATTAGTTGGTGAACGTAGAATCGGTTGAATTGTGGCTGGTAGGTTTAGCTAGCTAGGTCATATAACACATATTCTGACTCAATATATAGATCTGGGAAGTTATGCAACAATTTCTGCCCTTTACGTCAAGGACTGTAAAATAGTTTTAAGATTTTCCTTTATTGCATTATAGTTAGCGAGTTTCTTTCTTTCTTCTTTATCAGGCGATAGATTTAACAAATTTATTTCATGTTTGTCTGCCATATAATCAACTGAATCAGCTATAATTCTAAGTTCCTCTACATTAACTCGAATAGTTGCTGCTAGCTCAATTTTGTCGATTCTTATACACTTGACCATACTATCACGGTATTAATATTGCTATTCACTCGCGTTCATAATTTAAAGTATCTTTATCCGATCACCGTGTACTTATCATCTTACACGACATCAAAAATATTTTGATATTATTTCGTCAAGGAGTTCCTTCATCTTTGCGTCATCTTCTGTATTTTGCTTCTTTTCTATACTCGCTTCACTAGTTTCTTTTGTTTCACTTACTATCTTGTCAAGTTCTGCCAATCCGATAGTTGCCTTGGACATTCTATTAGCTAAGAAAAATATACAAGACAATATGTAGTTAACCTTATCACTTTCAAATTCAATTTTTCTCGAATCAGGAAATGCTGCGTCCAGACAAACTCTTAGATCTCTTGAGCTAGCTTCTAGACACTGGACATCGCCCTTACAGTCAGCAGATTTTTTTCCCCATTGTGCTATACATTTAATTACTTCTTGTGAAAACTCTTTCACTCCAGTCCACTTCATATTAAAAGTACGGTCTTATTTTTATATCTATCAACAATGGGGCTACGACTTGATTTTGAGCAGAGCCTTTTTTGGTAACTCTTCTAAATCTCTAATAGGACAGAGCAGCATTATTAAAGCAATTGATTTTTAGACCAAAATTAAGTCCTATTACAGTTCAAAGTCACCAAATACACAAATTATTGGAAGACCTTGTTTAATATCCGTATTGTCGTCATAGTTACCATCCTAGAACCTTAGCCGATTTTGCAGCAGCATCGTCCAATGCTTGTTTAGGATCTTTTATTCCGTCGTAGACATCATCTATTGCCTGTTTTATATGACTAGCTATTTCTGGATATTCAGGAATGGCAGGTCTACTATGTCCAAAGGGAATCATTGAAATCATCTCTGCATAATAGGGAAATGAAGTCAAATTATTTGCGAGCATGATTATCTCGCCTGTGGGTACCTGTGTTGGTAAATATCCATATCTTTCAAGCCAAGGGGTAAGCCGATCTGGCTCTGATGCTAAAGTAATCAGTTCCCACGCCAAGTCTTTATTTTTGGATGACAGAAGAATACTTAATAGCCATCCGCCCATGGTAGTTGCAGTATCATTTTCTGTAGAAGGTACAGGAAACATAGGAATAAATCCTAATTTTTCAAGATCAGGCCACTGTTGACTAGGAAACTCGCCTGGCATCCATGAACCAGCTAGCATTACAACAAAGGACTTGTTCTGTGCGAATGCTGTGTCAAAAAAACTTCGTCTGTGGGTTTACTCCAGCTTGCACTTGATCCTTGATAAATTCTAATGCTTTAACTACTTGAGTGCTATTATAACTTGGGGACCAGTAAAAATCCTTTGTTGGATGTCCTGGTCGGCTTTCAACTATGGCCCCGTCAAGCATCCATAGATATGGATACCACATGTCCACAGCTGTATCAAAACCACTAAGATGCACGCCTTGTATTACCTTAAAACTCCTTTCTCGGCAAACTCCCCAAGCCATATCTGGTCTACAGATATTATGTCTACAGATGATTTGTTAGTTAATGCACTTAAAATCCGAAGCCGAGATTCATTACCTGGGAATTCAATAAATTTTATTCTTATATCAAGCTCAGGATGTCTTGTCTTCAGCTCATTGAGTGCATTGCCAAAAAATTGCTACCATCTTTCCTTTTTTCCTACTTGTCCAATCACATCTAGCATGGCAGTAAGAACAATCCGCTTCTTCTCTTCTTTAGCAAAAGACAGAGTACTAAGATTTAATGATGATATAATAGTAATATTCACTAACAGTAATAACATTATTGATAATGCCAAAAAGGTGAATTTTATCCGACTGAGCTTTTTGCTCACACTCACAAAATGTATGGTACACCTAAAATAAATAAAGCTAAACTTTTTACATGGCCGATTCGAGCCGATTCGAGGACAGTTGAGTCTAGGAATACCTACGCCTTGGAGAACAATATATTTTTATATGACTATCTTCAGGATTGTCCCTAGAACTTCTATCTATCTTGTATTTTGGAGCTGACATATAGTCTTCAACTTATATTTTCAAAGACCAAAAGCTACTTCGTCATTTGAAGAACTGAAAGATATGGTATAAAACCATCATTGCTTTTTTATAGCAAATATAACATACTGTTATTTTGTTTTTTTCTTTAGCCGATATCCCCTAGGAGTCTATCGCTATCGTCGTAGGCTCTACAATTAGAGCATAGAACCTTCTAATTTATAGGTGTGATTATAAGGTAATCCTATACCACATTTAGGGCATTGCCATTTTGCTTTTGCTTCCATGTTTACCATATCTTTTGCTTCACTTTGTGAACTAAATGGTTTACCCTTGAGTCTGGTTGAATCAGCAGTCACAAAAAAAGGTGAAACGGCATGAAGATAATAAGGATCGACTCAGAAAATAGTCCGGACAATGGTTAGTGA
>JBPCNB010000092.1:0-4540 GCA_051001675.1 Nitrososphaeraceae archaeon
AATATGAACTCACCAGCGTGGGATCTCAATGTTAGCATCAATTCTAAATGATGCCATTTAAAGATAAAAAGTCAAAAATAGAGTGTTTCTATAAAAATGGTTAGACATCTATGCAGTATGACGTCAATAATGAGCAACAGTCTTTCGAATTTGTTAAAACATGGCATCATCTGATGGAGAAGAAGAAGATTCAAGTAAGGAAAGTATTTGAAAGAATTCCAAGGGAAGCGCTGCCTGCAGAACAATTAGAGGATCCTATGATTGCACAAAGCATAGAAAAATTTGGACTCTATGATGTCGCTATCAGTTTATGGCCCGAACAGACCCTAAATATTCTGGACTTTTTGGTAGAACTTGGATATGTGGATAAATTTTTAGACAACATTCATCAAATATCATATCATCACGTAGTCCATCCCTATACACCTTATATCTTTCCTTCTGGCGGTGTAGGAATCACAGGTCCAGGCAATTCATCCGTTAAGATATTAGAACTTGATTCCAAAAGATACTCAAACTTTTTAAAGACCGCAAGGGATTTCAAGAACCAATTAAATTCAGGAAAACACCCTCATATAACAGAATTTAGTTTTGGAGAGAACTTTCACTATCAATCTGATGTTTATGAGGGCAAGGATAAATATTTTGACGCACTTGGAATTGGATATCTGTTATACAAGCGGACACTGACTGTATATCTAACTGAACCCGAGACTTTTACTCATAATAATGTTATTTCTAAACGTTGGAAAAGATTAAGGCAACTAGATTTGAACCTTTTCCTATGTGGTAATACCACAATAAATGGATTTATCGACGAACTAGAATGGAAGAAGGAATTTGTAGGTATTGTAATTTATGACAATAGACCATACACTAAGTTAATCAAACCGCCGGAAAAGGGAGAGGACGATAATGAATACGTTGCAATGCCCAATTTTCTTGGCGACGGTGTGTATTCAGTTGCCAATATTTTAGCCAATAAATTTGAAGACCTCACCGGTGACTATCTTAATGATTATTTAAGAAAGACCGGTGACTATTTTATTATAAATAAACGACTAAAACCATCATACCTTCACGGAAAAGAAGTTGATATCATCGCAGAGCAAAGGGGCAGAGAGAATATTTTTAAAATAATATGTGAATGCAAACTACGAGTACATAATTTGCCTATTACAGAAGGAGAACTTGATGAGTTCCATGAAAAGGTCTTGGTTATAATGGAGAATGAATCAAAGAGTCAACCAAACACTACTTTTGATGCTTGGCTGGTCACAAACTCAGACAATGTTTCTGATGAGACAAAGGGTTATGCTTCGATTTATAAAATCAAAATAAAAAAGGCAGGCTTGAGTCGGAATTGGTTGAGAAGGGCAGACTGGAAAATAACTCGTCTTTACGATCTGAATTAGGACTATCATTGCAATGATTTACTTGAATAACCATAAACTGATAGGATTGTATAGGGATCCGCTTAGGATGATAGCGATTAAATCACAACCAATCTTTCATTTTTTATATGCCTACTGAGGATATACACAGTATCCAACGAACGGTGATTTTGATAGAATCACACCGGCATAGTATTTTTATTCTTTTCTCTTATCTTAGTTTTTCATTAGTTTAGAAATTTATTATCAAGGCTACAATAGCCAATAGGTCTCCCTCTCCCACCCGGACTTTATTGTATTAATATAATAATCCGAGTCTGATAAATGAATGACTAATGTAAGTGTATCAGGCTCAAAAGAGTTCTTTACAAATGAATATGCAGATCCTTCCATTTGCTCTTATCTTTATTATCCGTGTGCATATTGTGGAGAAAAATTCCAGTTGGTAGAACCAGACAACGATTTCAGGGCTGGGGGAGCGGCAAGGACTTTTCAATACAGAAATCCAAAAACTAACGAGATAAAGGCTGCAGAGAATAGATCTGTAGGGGTATGTCTTCGATGCGCTCAGGAAATCATAAAAAGGCAGCAACAGCGAATGAAGTAATATCCCTTATCCTGATATTTTACGCGAAACATTTCTTATATTATTCCTCTTAGTTACGTGGAGGAGGTAAACCATTAGGACATGTATATTGACTTCCTCCGTCACTGATATAACACCCATATGATTCATAATACGCGTCCTCTGCAGGGCCTACTACTAACTGTTGATAGAGATAATATGCAAAATATATTGCTAATCCAGCAAAGATAAAGAACTTTGCAATATGCCATATCGCCGCAGCGGTTGACATTGGCTTTTGTTTCGTAATATTTGAGGAAGAGTTCAAAGGTCTACTGATTTTTTTGATTTTGATGTTCCATCATCTAATCCTTTCGCCTGAATTTCTGAAATTTTTGTAGAAAGGTTTTCTTTCCTTTGATCTTGATATATAGGTTTTCCATCACTTGTATATTTTAGTATTCTATTTTCATTTTTTATTAGATGCCCACATTTAGGACAATAGTTAACTGTATAGGATGAAGGTAACTGATTTCCGCAGTTTACACAAAATATTTGTTCGTTTGTCGTTAAGAATTATAATTAAGAAGTACTTTATTCTCTTTCATTATTTTCAAGTTTTGTTGTATACGCAGTCAATTCAAGTTAAGAAAGACTGATAGCAGTCATAACACCCAAAAATACTACGAATGCGCCTACTACCATACCGACAATGATTACGATCTCTTTTAATCTGCTAGACATTTTTCATTATCTATTTTTATTGGTGGGGTTGTCATTTCTATCTATTAACCTATTTTTTTCCTTTGATTTCCTTAAATTCTACACAATCGCAGGGGAATTGTTTGTCTTTTTCAAGCATACAAACTCCTAGATGTATCTCTCTTTTGTGATAACAGTTCTGGCATAGGTCGTAACCAGAATAGGTATCAATTTTCTGTTTCTGTCTGACTTTTGTTTTTTTCATTTCCTTACTTAATGATCTTGCTCCATTATCTTTTGGGCGCTTTTTATCATATCAGCCAAACCCTTCGTTAAAACTCGATGCAAAAAAATTTCTTCATTTACTTCTAGGTTGAGTTTCTTCTGTGACTTTGATTGTTCGTTAGTACTCATTTCTTGGGTGCCTCGATAAATTCCGAACCTGTCACAATACCGTCACCATTCCAGTCTCGTTTATTAATTAAATCTATTCTTTCCTGGCTTAATTTCTCTGGTCGTTCTTCTAATTGCTGCAAATTATGTTCGTCTATATATGTACGTGTTGATTTACAGAAAGCATGCTCATCCTTGTTCTGTTCGCATATTCCTAACAAATGTAGCATGTCATGAGTGCATGCCCCAGTGGTATTGGTCTTTTCTAAGGATGTATATACACCTTCTAAATCCTGCAACATATCTTGTGCAACACATGCGATGATTATACTTTCACGTTGTTGCTCCCATATTTGATTATCATTATGACCCTGGACTTGTGCTTGTGCTGATGTGATACTAGCAAACAAGAATATAATGGTCGTGATTAAAATGGGTATATAATTATTGTAGTTTATCATTTCTTCCGCATCTCTGACAGGTATAATTATCTCTCTTTAATGCTTGTTGTCGTAATTGCTGATAGGTCATTGTGGTCCTGAAACCTCCACATCTACAAGGAGTTAGAGACGTGGAGAAACTGAAGAAGAATCCCTACCTTTGAAGAGAAGAATCATCGCTTAGATCCTTGCAATGCTAGTATAGCATCTTGACCATATGGTGTAAGTGTTCCATTGATTCGGTATTGATTTTCTGGACTATATTGAGCAGAGCCTACACCAATACCCATGGTTCCCTCTATAACTTGGACCGTTTGACCGCTTACTATGCGTTCTTCGACTGCGGCCCAATTCGCAGTAAGATCCATTATCTTCGTAATATTGCCCGTATTGATTTTCAGTTTCCCAGTTAGTGTTCTTTCCCCTGGGGTAGTTTCACCTGGCAGTTGCCCCCCCTCTAATTGAAATACGCAGTTTTGAGAAGGACACAGTTCGCTTGGGTTACTTATTGCAAGTTGCCAGTCTAAGACCTGATACCAGCCGTCTTCACGGAGGGACGGGTATTCATGGGGTTGTAATTGTACCATCATGGCAAACTCGTCGCTAACTGGTTCTGTACTTTTAGGGGGTTTGGGTACGAACTTAGGCAATGGGACTGTCTGAGCGTCTATTTCTTCTAGAATCAGTGCTACCGAGGATAATAATGCAGCCATTGTAAGGAATAAGGTCGTAAGAAATGCAGCAAAAGTTGTCATCCTTACCACGATAACTATATAATAGAAAAAAATTTATTTAAATTTTTAAAAGAATTATTCTGAATCCAATGATATATTAGAAAGGGTGACATTACAGGAAAAGAAAGTATTATGAGTGAAGAGTGTCCAGACTGCAAGATGAGGGTCAAACTAACCAAAGTAGAAGAATACCATGATTATAAAGTGCGTTTTTACAGTTGTGGACATATTTCCAAACTTATTCAGAAGTCGAGAAATGAAACGCCCGTGAAGGTACAAAATGGTGTTAGTGCTTCTAAGCGTGTTGAAAGG
>JBPCNB010000093.1:0-2116 GCA_051001675.1 Nitrososphaeraceae archaeon
AATAGAACTGGAAAACTGTTTGTTATCAGAAATCATATGAATGAAATAAACTTGGTCTTTCTTGGTTTAATAGCACTAGTGGCTTCCGTAATATTGCTATGGGTCCTGGAAGTACCAGAAATAATAGAGGACAAGGAAATAGAGATAATTACCGCCATACGTTGATCCTGGTCATGTGGTTCAGATAATTCTGCCTTAAATGTGATCCTAAAAAGTTAGCCGGAGAGATGCTATTGACATTTTGTTCTCCGAAAAGCCAATTCATTTCACAAGGTTTTTATTATTTTTGGTGTAATATTTTTCTTAGGAAGGACCACTTGCTAAAGTCCCTTTGTCGCAGAGTGGTTGGATATGTCAGTCCAGTATTAGAGGATCCTGTTTCAACATTATAGCAAATACAACCATCCGTAACTCGAGGATTAATAAAAGAAATTGGATATTGTTTGCCTAGTGGATCAGTATCTGATATTACCGACTGATATGGAAAATACTTTACTTCATCTGAGTTCAATGAATCCTCTCGAGCAAACCTTAGCAATGAGATCTCTGCAAGATATCTTATCGGATATGGTCGTGTGCTGGTCTTATTCCACCACTCTATCCCAATAAACTGCCTCGATCCTTCAAATTTCATGTTATGCAGCCCAATTGAAGGGTGTTTAAAATTTATCTCGTGCAATTGGAAAGTCTCACGTCTGTCAGTCTGTATGTCACTAAGATTGTAGTCGATAACTCGAGTTTTGGGGTTCACAATAATTTCACGCTTATATGTGTGTCCCACTTGCGGCAATAGCTTCGTGAATCGATATTGATTATGACCACCAAATATTGCTTCAAAGTAATTCTGGTTATCGAATTGACATATAAGATTTAATTCCAGAGGAACATTTCTTCTCTTATCAACAAATAATTCAAACAGATATAACATCCAAGATTTGTCAGGTATTTGATTTCCTAAATCAGTGATTAGTGTTACAATATCGGATCCTCCGATTACTCTATCAGGAAACTTGGTCTTTTTGCCATCCCTAATATAACAATGACAGCCTGCCCAAAAGTGATTTTGTATATACAACATAAAGATTTTAATGATTACCTACTAATGATAATTATTGCTCAAATAAGAATTAAATAGTAACAGTTAAACCAAAAGAACCAAAACCAAGTTTTAGAGTCTTCTTAATAAAATCTTCCTTTAAGGTTTTGGTTCCTGATGATGCTACATTTTATCAGGAAATGGCAAACCTTGGAAAATCATAGAGTAAATTGGTATATTATCTTGCTTCTAACAATGCAAAGGTCTAGATTCTATTTTCTCAAGAATCCATTCAATACAATCTATCTCCTGTTATGGATCATAGTTGAATCTAGGCTTGAGTGGCTGACGAATCTGTTTTTTTCTTTTGTCAATCTTTTCACGCAGGAATTCTTTGAGTCTGTCTGAGTATTTTAGCCACAATGAAAATTGGGGTTAAAAGATAATAAGGATCGACTCAGAGAGTAGGGCATTCAGTCTATTACTTAGTCACTGGAAGTGGGTTACCAATTATATCTTGAGTTGCATTTTCAACAATCTCTATTGCGCCACCAGCGGCGCTCTCCACCATAGGTGTGATTCCTACTTTGTCAGCGCCCTTCTTCACTCCTGAAAAGAAAGTATCCCAGCCAAGGCCTAGCAGTGCAAGCATAAAAATGATGATCAATATCCCTGTAATGATGAAACCCATCATAACAAGAAATAATGGTAGGAGGTTAATTTAACGTATGTATTTCTGTACCTGTATTATCTATTTCGAACTAGGTAACATCTACTATGCACTTATGCCAGTGTTCATTTTTCTTATTGTGGATGAAACCGAATCTTATCCTGCATGTGCTGTATGATTGTGATCCATTAGTTCGGCTTCGTTCTTGAATTTATTTCCGCATTTATCACATTTGGATTTTTTAGCAAAGAAATTGAACCTCATCGGACACTCATATAAGCGGCATTAATGGTTATTATTAGTTACATACGGACGGTGAGTTAGTCTCGGATCACAATCTTATCCAACCCTTTTCATTTTGGAGCCGCAATTAGGGGATGCAAGCCAATTTAACCGATAGGACGATAAAG
>JBPCNB010000094.1:0-3843 GCA_051001675.1 Nitrososphaeraceae archaeon
AGACCACACATCATAAAGATAAGCGATAGTCAATAGATAGTACCCATGATGTCTCTAGGTTCAGCTGTTCTGTGCTTTAAGAGGTCTCTATGGCCCTTTATCCATCTTGATCGCCGTTTAACCACCAACTCCAATGTAGGCAGTTTTTGATCATATATTCTTGAAAGGGGAGCATATGCTATTTTATACCCGTTTCTAAAAAGCCTAAATGATAATTCAAAGTCATCTATTAATGCGTTGCCGAATTTATCAACCTTAAGGTAAGATAGGATTTTATTAATAGAACAAAATCTATCCGCTACTATAGAATACCTTAAACCCATTCCGTTTACCTGTAAGATTTGTTATTTGACTAGTCTAATTTTGGATACAAATCCAAGTCTAGAATCAAAACATGGAAAAAGAATTCATGCTTCGTTTGAGTCTATCTTAACGCAATGCTGTACTATAAAACATATCATGCTCAGCCACAGTCTGGATCAAAAATAATCCCTTAATTTTAAGAAGCCTTTAGTTTGTGTTTTATGTCTTTCAGGTTTATATCTACTCCCGCCGATGTAAATATTACCGGCTACAATCTTGTGGGGCAAAAGCAAACACAATATCTAATACCTTCTCAGACCACAAAGTTAAATTATGCAATTAGACAATAAATACTCTATCTTTAAGATCATGTCAGCAACACCTGGAGATATGCCCCTTCAGGGGCACTTAATTGAGTTCAGGTCAAGAATGATTAGAGCAGTTGCTGCAATAATAATTGTAACATTGTTTACTGCAAGCTTTGGAATACACTCAATTGTATTGAATGGCTATAATATCTATTACCCTTTTCCGGATCCATTGCATAACATTTCGGTCCAATTAACATATTATATGAGAGATACCCTTCTTCCACAACACGTACAGTTGATTCAAACTGCACCAGGGCAGGCGTTTTTTGCTCAAATCTATGTATCATTGCTAATTGGAGTCATAATTTCCATACCTGTAATAACAAAAGAGGTAGTTGGATTTATTTCTCCTGCAATTCACACCAAGGAAAACAAGAAAAGGATTCTATCCGTATCGGTATTTCTTCCTATGATAGGATTGTTTGTTGGAGGTGCATTTTTTTCTTATGTTCTTGTAATTCCATTTGTACTCGAATTCCTTTATAATTATGGTCAGGCAATTGGTGTTGCGACCTTTTTTAATATCAATGAGTTTATTTCATTTGTTTTACAGTTTCTTATAGGAATTGGAATTGCGTTTGAGCTTCCGGTTTTTATGTATGCGATCTCTTTAACTGGCATTACTGATGCTTCATTTTGGCGAAAGAATTTTAGGTACGCAATAATTATCTTTGTAATTTTTGGTGCCGTAATAACCCCTGATGGGAGCGGAATCACAATGTGGCTCATGACAGGGCCTATGATTGGCCTTTATCTTGTGGGACTGGCAGTAATTGAGCGGAAGCAAAGAAAGAGAAGAACAGAATTACAAGTACAAACAAAAGAGGCATAATCCGCAAGGCAAAGAGATGTTACTATGGTGTTAAACCCTGATACAGATAGGCAATTATGACTACTAAATCTTGCCACTATGGATAATGTTTGCCTTTTAACTACATTGATTGGTAGAAATTGATTCTAATGCAAGTTATGGAAAATTTTTTGAGTTATGACTGGAAATGTATATAGATATATAAAGCGTACATTGATTTGGTTATAGTAGTAAATGATAGGACTTTCAAGCTTCCTGATGCAGATTCCAGCAGGATTTGAATGGGTACTTATCATAATAGTTATTGTGGTACTTTTCTTTGGCGTAAAGAAAATCCCTGAGATTGCTAGATCTTTTGGCAGAGCAAAGACTGAATATGAAAAGTCTAAAATTGAAGCAAGAAGAGAGCTTCAGAAGGTTAGGAGAGATACGCTAAATGGTAATGATAATGCCTTACCAGCGGAAGATAGAGAAAAATTGGAGTCGATAGCAGACACGCTAGGAATTGATTACACTCACAAAAATAATGATGAGCTCAGAAATGCGATAGAATTGGAACTTGAGAAAGGGAAGAGAAGAGAAGAGGTCTGAGAGAAAGAGCAATCAGTTTAGGAATTAACATCCATTTATCTAACTTAAGACACCATCCAGACCAAAGTTGTTTCATCACGAAATACAACAGTTAGAAAATATTCACTACTTCTAGATGGACAAAACTGTGAGTCTACAAGTAACTGAACTACCTCCATTCTAAAGGTTTTAACGCCAATACAGACTTTGCTGATAATTTGGCACCATAAGCTTGGGCTTATGAAACACAAATGTATATTTGTTTAATATCAGCACTTTACTTGAAATAATCTTGTTACTACGTTAGGAATTTCTGCAGTCAGTATTTTGGTCAGAGCTGTTCTTCACCAATTAAGAAGTCGTAAAAACCTTGCCGTGCTATACCGCGCCGAATGGTATGATGATGCTACTCTAGAGACGCTATTTTATTTCCATTTCTCTTAGTGTCATCGCCATCATCAAAATCTTCCTCTTGCTGACTACTGACGGTATCGCTTGTCTCATCAGTTAATGGCTCATCAGCAAATTGGTCCTCATCTGGTAGGTCGTTCAACAAGGAGTTCAGTAAAGACGAAGATTCTTGCTCTCCTATAGATGGCTGTCCTGTTGATGGAGGTACAGACGATGCCGTTACGACCCTGCAGTTGTTAAAAGTCTTGTCGACGTCAAATTTGCTTCCCTTATCGTTGATGTTCTTTTTATCTACCCACATTTGTCCATTTATTGCCCCAGGGCTGTCAGAAGTCATCTTTATAGTAATACTGTGATTGCCGCTTTTCAGGTTTTTTGATTGAAGATCTGCGGTTCCTTCTATTGTAAATTCAAATATTCCTTCACAATCGGAGGCAGGTATTGATGGAAACCACGGTGATACCAACTTTGATTCTTGGGGTCCGACCGAGGCCTGGTTCCTAGATGAAGCATCCTGTATAAGTTCGTAGGGATACCTTGGAGGAGGAAACAAGGGAGGAGGAGGTGCCGGTAAAAAGTATGGCTGACCAGATAGACCGGATGAGGCAGAATAAGCCGAAGGAGACGCAGAAGATGTTGGTGCTAATGTCGATGAATAAGGAGTCGATGATTGTGGAGAAGAGTAAGAGGTTGGGGATGTCAACGGAGGATAAGGAGAAGTACCGGACGAATAAGGATAATAATTGGAAGACGGATAATAATAAGGATAAGTGTTCGGAGAGGGAAAAGGCTGCACATAAGCAGACGGAGGATTAATAGACCCACGGGAATCAGAAAAGGAGGTTGACCCAGCCTTATTATGATTATTATTGAGATTGTTAAATTTCAGGAAAAGAGGATTAGAACTTGAAAAAGCGGCACCATCAGTTAAGGAAATGTTAGATCGTGACTTATTTTCTGAGAATGCTTCAATGCTTAAGGGAGCCGTAGGGAAAACTTTGGGGTGTATTTCATTAGAAGATGATTTAGCATTCGTAAATCTTTTGTCTTCTTGAGCATATATAGTCGAACATACCTGAGTTGTTAACAAATATATGCAGAGCGAGGCGACTAACCATAATCCAATCCCAATTATTTTCAATATGTCCACCACAATATTTGTCGCGTTGTGCACATCACTTTAGATAAGGATGTCTTTAGAACATCGTCGAATTCAAAATGAAAGTGATGAGGGGTTCCCACAGCCGATCTACTCCTAAATCTATAGGTAGAACCTTCAAGTTACTATTTACTGATTGCTAACCAATATTAACAATAAATATTTCTAAAATAAAGCAGAAAAAGAATTCTTTTAGAGTGCAGTCAGCAACTATTAGT
>JBPCNB010000095.1:0-2690 GCA_051001675.1 Nitrososphaeraceae archaeon
AAGTATGACAATACTCTCTCACTGGTCGAATATAAAGCCCTCGCCTATTTGATGCCCTCGTTTTTGTTGAGAAGGAAGACACATAAACGTCCACGGGTGAAAAAATACACCCACATACATATTATCAACTGGGATAATGGTATTTCTCCTCAGCTTTAGTAGAAGTCGGGTGGAGAGACGAATAGACGATAACATATGATAAGTAGATTCTACGTTTGTTGATATGTTCGATCCTGTTCAATAGTAGAAAAGACTAGATGTCATACGACTTATTATTTAGTCACCAAGAGGTAATTAGAACATTGAATCTCATGCGTGGTTGATTATCTTATTACTTTTCATTCTCTCATCACTAAATGTAATATCACATTATGAAATATAATACACACACAAATTTCAAGAAACATAGGTAAAGATCATCTTAGTTACCTCTCGCCACTTACTGTCATCAACATGTCATATATAATTTAAAACTAGATTCTATCCAAGGTATGAAAGCAAGATTATTTTTGAACATACTCAATATGCTATTTGCTATAATTACAATATGCTCCTGCCATTATGGAATTGAAAACCGATTTGCAAATGCTCAGCAACCAATAAACACTACGGAGTCATTACCGAAACCGATAGGTGTAAAAATCGTATCTCCTATTGCAAACCAAACAATTCCTGTCGGAGAACTGAATATTTCAGGGACTTCTACTGACACGGCTACCACTGACTGCAACGTGTACGTGGACGTAAATGATTTCAAACCTCTCCAGAATACTACTGCCGCTGGACCTGGGGGGCAAACTGATTATTCTAACTGGACTTTCGCATATACAAAGAAGTATCATCTGATAACAGAAGGACAAAACGAGTTGACAGCAAAGGTATCTTGCAACGGAAATAGTCTGATAAATAGCACGAGTAATATTTCGGGCGCAAAATCAAAGTGGTATAGTATAAATGTTACCGGAATAGCAGTTCAGACTCCTCCCGAGAAAAGCCAAAACGAAAATCAAACACAGCCTTCAGATGTCAACCAACAACAACAAAATGTCACCGTCTCCGATGAACATGGACCTGAGACGCTGAATCTGACAACCCAATCACCGCTCTCTAAAAACACTCAGACGCAAAAAATTGCTGATTTGAGTGAAAAAGAACTGGAGATTCGTACTCAAGGACAAAGCTCTCAAGACAACATACCCGTGCAAATCGAGTCTTCGACGCAAGATAAATCTACTATCCCAAATAGTTTCAACGCACCTACGGACCAGGGAGAAGAAACAGGCTCCTCCTCACAACAATTAATGCCATCCTCTGACACTATTACAGGAGACACACATAGCAATAAGGAGGAGCCTCTTATAAGAGGACCGACGGAACAAAGAGAAATACAACCCCCCTTGCAAATGTTTGAATTGCCAAATGAGGGTCAGGCCGGAACACAAGTAGTGGATGAAGAAGATTTCCAAGATATCGATCTTGGCGATTACGATCCAAATCCTCAGGCACATCAGCTTCAATCGCAAGTACCACTTGAACCAGACCAACAAATACCACTTGAACCAGACCAACAGACACAAATGCAGCCACCTGTGCAAATGTTTGATATTAGCAACCAGGAACATGAAACAGAGGATGAACGGCAAGTGATCAAAACAGAGGACGATGAAGATGAGGCAGGGGCTGCCGAAGAAATATTCTCAATGATCACAGGGAATTCAGGCCAAGAAAGTGATCTGCAAGATAAAAGGGAAGATGTTCAAGAAAAAGACTCAGAGAAAGTGATCGCCGACCAGATTCCCTTGGTTCTGTCCTATACCATGGAGATTCAAAACACACTACAATAGAATCTCTTGACTTGTCAAGAGAAAAGAAGTCCAGTCTGTATCTGAGGTAACAACCCAATACACCCCCCTACGCACCAAATAGAGTTCAGAGCGAGCACTTTTCATTATCCTTATTAGCCATCGACCGTAAACCCAAAAAGAATATGTCACTATATGACTCAATACGCTTCATACCGGAACCAATATTTACATTTTATAAGTCTGCATTTAGCATGATAACTATTGACACAATGTCAAATATGCAATTCATATTTTGGAGATCTTAAATGTGCCTACTGTAGTAGGTCTATATGCTCATCGTGTGTTAGCGATGATAAAGCAAAATGCGTAAAATGCAATGCACTTAAAAAGGCGCCTTCTAACTTTCTCAAATCCAATATCCGATACATACTCTTGATTGTTGCCATTTGGTTTTTCGTGTCGGGTCTCTACCCTTTCCCCTTCTTGCTAGCAACAGGAGTGCCTTTAGATCTTAGAATCATGCAACCGGTATTAATTGCAACAGGTCTGATTATGATACCCTTTGTGTTTATGATGTTTGCATGGAAGAAGCGGCCTCCGCCTGGGTAATTGAGCTTGCAGATATAATACCGTCGAGCAGAACTAAATTTTAGGATACAAAAAAGCGGGCTCTTTGGCTAAGGAGTCTGCTCATCTTATCCAGGCCCAAAGAGAAACTGATTTGCCGACATATAAGGTAGCTAACGCTGACGCCTCAGGGCACCGACCCCAATACGACTTGTACCACTTAAGGCGTGCAATAGCAATTAGACATTTTCCCAGTCTTTTACTATGCTAGAAAAATATTCAAGAAAAACAGCAGGTTCTGGCTACCGGACAGTTGGA
>JBPCNB010000096.1:0-1071 GCA_051001675.1 Nitrososphaeraceae archaeon
AATACCACATCAAAATGTAATAGTAGACAGCTTAATAGGAGAGAATGTTTGGTTTGGAGCATATTCCGGAGTGGACAACGTCTTGCCTCAAGAAGAAAGAATATTGTATGAGATTGCTAAGGGTAATGCAATAGATACTGGAATGGATCATTTTGGAGCAGTTATAGGAAATAATTGTACTCTTAGTACTTCTGTTATAATCAAACCAGGAAGTCATATTCAAGCAGATACATTGATTCAGGCGTTATGGAAAACATACCAAATCAGAACAAAGGGCTAGGCCAAAAAAGGCTGTAGATTAATGATAAAATAACATTCTAGATATATAATAATAGCATCCAAATGTGTCGCGGGCATAAACTGAAAGAAGGAGTTTTCGAAAAATTGAACGTAGGTATCGATGTGATAGAGATAAAAAGGTTTAGAAATAAGCCGCTAAACAAAGATAATGCGAGCTTTTACCATTCCATTTTTACTGAGTCAGAATTAATGTATTGCATGAAATATTCGAATCCGTATCCACATATTGCAGGAATATTTGCTGCAAAAGAATCCATATTGAAATGCCTTACCATTCCTCTTAGAATGATTGACATAGAGATCAGGCATAATCAAGATGGAAAACCTAGTACAATAATTCGTTCTAAGAAAACAAAAGCTATCCAGGCAAGAGTATCGATCTCGCACACAAAGTCAATAGCAATAGCAGCAGCAGTTACAGATTCTTAGATATTTCAGGATTCTCTAGTCAGTACTGTTAACAAATAAACAAAGAATACAGCCTAGACAAGAGAATCCATGTGTTTTTCTCTCAAAATTGTAAAATAATAAAAACAAAATAGTTCAATTGACTCATCATAAGTGTTCACATCACTTTGCTGATGGCATTGGTTCGATTAACATGACATATAGATGACAGACCCCATCTTGGCTATCAGTCAACGAACTAATATGATATATTTTCCCGCGGCGCTTCCAATAGTTATCGTAATAATAATTGGTTCAGTTCTAATACTCAGAAAGCGCTTAATATGTTGTAACCTTGCAATGCAATTTGAAATTGAATAGGAC
>JBPCNB010000097.1:0-8585 GCA_051001675.1 Nitrososphaeraceae archaeon
TTGCCAAAGCGTATTTCTGACAATCATTTAACATTTTAAGGAATAGCTTTTTAGCTTCCTCAGACTTTAAACTATCAGCAAATCCTTTCCAAGATTCTATTTCCTTTGTAAGTATATTTTCTTCTGGAAATAAGCTCATTCGTTAATGCATCTCTTGTTTTTGTAATCGCTTTCTTATCTTTGCTTTGTCTTTTGTATCAATAGGAGTAGTCCTGAGTTGCATCCCACAGCACGGACAAAACAGACCTTCATGATAAAAATAGATCTCACATCTTCTGCAATATTTTTTTCCAAGTGAATAGTGCGATTGGCCTACTATTATCTTGGAATATATTCTCTCGCATATATTACGACAAACCATGGAAACTAGCTAAAATATTTCCAGCGATATAAGTAATGACAATGCATTGGGAGAGGGAGAGGATATCTAGCAAGCTTATACCGAGCGCCAAGAGAAAGTAACATAATCTGATATTCTTGTGTAAGTTATTCCGAACTAAACGGCAATTGTGATGTGCCAGAATATGATTTGTATATCTGCTATTTGGGTCTTGCAATTCATAGTTGTTGTTTCATCAAATCATATGATGCCTAAAGGGTGTGTTAGTATCACTATCTCTATAAATTAGTCTGTACCATTTTGACTCCCATGTAATAAATCCTACCAGGTCTTAATCCATTCATGCGTAAGATGTAAGGAAATTAATACCTCTATCCAACACACATATTACGCAGGTAGTTATTTTACATGTCCAATCTTCGAATCAAAGACCTAACCAAGAGATATGGAAATGTAAAAGCATTAGGTGATTTTTCTTTAGAGATAAAGTCAGGTGAATTTATGGTACTCCTTGGTCCTTCTGGATGCGGAAAGACTACTGCTATAAGGTGTATTGCAGGACTTATCAGTCCCAGTAGTGGTCAAATATACATTGATGATGAACTGGTCAATAACCTACCTCCAAAGAATAGAGACATTGCAATGGTATTCCAGAATTATGCTCTCTATCCACACATGAGCGTGTATGATAATATTGCTTTTCCATTAAAAATGAGGAAGAAATCAAGACTTTACACAGAACAAAAAATCAATGAAGTAGCGAACTTACTTGGTATGATGGATCTTTTAAACAGAAAACCTAAAGAGCTAAGTGGAGGACAGATGCAAAGGGTTGCATTAGGCAGAGCACTGGTGCGTGAACCAAAAGTCTTCCTAATGGATGAACCTCTCAGTAACCTTGACGCAAAACTGCGCATGTATATGAGAACAGAAATCAAGAAATTGCAGAAGAAGGTAGGCATAACTACACTCTACATTACACATGATCAGATAGAAGCGATGAGTATGGCAGATAAGGTCGCAGTTATGAATGGAGGTTTACTTCAGCAAGTGGGTAAGCCTCAAGAAGTATATAATCAACCTGCAAATACATTTGTTGCTGGTTTTATAGGAAATCCTTCAATGAACTTTTTGGAATGCGATCTTGTCAAAGACATTACGACTGTTCATTTTAAATCCGATAGTATTTCATTCACACTTCCAAATCCCGAAATAAGATCATCTTCGAAATCTTTGCCTAAAAGAATAACTATTGGGATGAGACCTAAAGATATCTGTATTTTAGAGGATGAAAACCTTTCAGATATCAAAATGAAAGGAGAAATAACTTTCACAGAGATGTTAGGGGATGATTCAATAATAGAAGTAAAGACGGGCTCTAGTTTAATAAGAGTTGCAAACGCAAATTCGAATCCTGATCTTTCTGTTGGCCGTGTCATCATGCTTGGCATACCTTATAGTAAGGTCCATTTCTTCGATACAGACAATGGAAAAAGAATCTTATTATAATCAAGGACAAATTCCATATGGATTCTGGCCAGTGACAATTTTTTAGAATGCTGTGATGCTTCGGTCGCTCGATATTTATTGAAAAGGTTCTAGCCTGATATACTTATTTTGTGTTGTATTGATTATTATATTTGCGTAAATCATTTTTGATCCTTTTAACTGCAATATCTCCCTAAACAATTGCGACACTACTACTTTTGTTATTAAGTTATTTCCTTGTACTGCAGGAATATTATTAGATGGTGAATTTCTTGTTTTTGCCTCAAGTTGTATTTTTTCAAGTTCTTTATTTCTTAAAGTCAGTAGTTCAACATTTTCTTTTGAAGTATCCAATTGTGATTTTAGATCTTCTATTGCGTAATCTTGTTTATATGCATCAAATCGTGGTGTATCGGTTTCTGTGATTTGTTGTTGCTCTTGATGTCCTTCTGTTATTACTTCATTAAGTAATCTATCGGGTACTACTACTTTGTAATCTGGTGCAGGTATATCGTCAGGGATACTATTATCTTCTATAACTTTATTATCGTCAATATTTCTTTTTGAAGTGAGATCTTCTAGAACTTTTTTCTTCTTATCCATATAGAATAAATTATCTATTTGTTTTGAGGATAGAAATTCTTTTAAAAACGTTCTTAACAATAAGTTAATCTCGAAGTCTTCAAAACCTTCACTGTGTGCTTGTTCTTCTATCTCTTTAACACTATCAAATATTGCACGTGTATTACTTCTAAGATCTGCAAGCATACCTTTTAGCTTCTCAGAAATTACTTTGTTACCAATTGTAGTATCGACCTTGATAGACATCTCTTATACCTTTATAATACCTTGCTTATAAATAGCACCAAATTGGTCTCTCGAATGGTGCTGGTTTACCAAATTCACCATTCGCACCTCCTCCAATTTTATTATTGATTTGCTATTGTTGTAAGTTTCACCGAATCAGCCATTTTTTGAAATGTAGGTAAATACTTGTCATATGTTGTTGCATCTGCAACAAATGATAGGATATAACCCATGTCTCCATTTACAGCATATATTTCCATTATCTTAGATATCGTTCCTGAGATTTTCTCTGAATATACTACCTTATGGGCCGGGTTATTTCCTGCAATATAATCTGGCTCTGATTCAAGTATTGTCCTTGCGCTAGTGTCTGCAGTAGGAGAGGTGGCAGAAGGCGGACTATTCAAGAAATTAATTTCTGCTTCTGCAAAGTCTTTTAATGAAGCATTTTTATCAGTCAAATTTTTGCCTGCCATGTAAACAAAAATAGATTCTCCAAATTCTGTTGGCGGGGGATTAAAGGATATGAGAAAAGTCAAATTGACTCCTGGATTGATTTCCTCATTGATCCATTCAGAAGGATAGAGCAAACTAAATCTGTATGTCGGGTTTGTATAAGTTGTAAAATTATTACTCGTAGCTCCCACGAGTATCTTTTGTCTTGGCTCTTGCTGTGATTGCTGTTGCGCAATTGCTTCTCCTTGTATGAGGCCTAAGGCTTGTAGATTAGAAGCCAATAAGAACAACGAAATAACAGTTCCAACAATTGAAATCCTCAAGGACAAAATAAAATCGTTTGTTGCCAAATGTATCGGATTATCAGGATCAGGTATGGCATATATATTTTGAGGATATCTCGACCATAACACAGACTGATTCAGAAAATAATATTGACGTTCAACTAACCTGGACTCCATCTTTACCAAAAGTAGAACAGCAAACTCATTTTTAAGATTATATTTATCAACAAAAAAACTGAAGAAAATCAAAAGCATATTGATTACAGATTTTCAATCCGAGATTTAGATGGTAAGAAAATAAATCTGCAATCACCGCACTCAGGAGGGGTATTGAGCCTGCTTCCTATACTTTTGGAAAGGAAGGAGAATTCAAACCCAAGATATCTATCTTTAATATAAATTTTATACCAGTAGAAGTCGGTGTGATAGAATTTGAAATGGCAACTTCTGCTGACATGGAGTAAAATCATTTTTAGTTCTTTTATCATATTTATCTACTCGCCTTCTCCTTTTTGCATTTCTCCATTCGTAGATTTCTTTGCTTTCTCCTTTTTTCTAGATATTATTATGAATGCAATTACTAGTACTGAAAGACCTATTGCTACTAATCCTGCAGGAACCAACGATGAACTCAAGGAATCAGCATTGAATTTACCAAGGGGTTGAAGTGGGACATGAATGTTAAAGGATACCAATGCAATTGCAGCATTATCTGTTGAACTTACTTGACTGATAGCTCGGTAATTGCCATCTTCTGAAAATTGCACTCTTAAAGAGAGATCACCATTTTGTATGGCAACATCATCGAACTTGAAGAAAATCTTATCGTCTTTTGTTATCGTTAAGCTTGAAATAAGGTCTTTTATATGATTTCCTGTATTCAGATCTTGTATGCTGAATTTCAAGTCAGTCAAGGTGTAGACTAACGGATTGTCTGGGCTATAGCTAAACTCAATTTTTACGTTATTTCGCTGGTCTCTCCACTCCTGTACTGGGGCAGTCTTATTGTCTTGAGGGATGTGAGCATAGGCATTGTCTATGACCTGGGATACATAAGTGCTAGCAGTCAGCAAGAAAAATAAATAGAGTTTCTTATTATTAAACACCTGTAGCCTTTGCTTACTTCTAGTTATTAAGGTCTAGTATTAAGAGGAGGGTTTGTAACATTGTCTTGTTATATGCCAAGTGAGCAATCTAGGTTCAATGCTTATTACCTTCTAACAACTATAAGATAAATCTCAGATGGGGAGAACGATTCCATCATTTAGAATAGCTAGTGTAATGGAAAAGGAAGAATGGAAGTGTTTCCGTAAAACGCTAGACAAAAAAGATAGAAAGATATTCGATGACATGTTTGATACCTCAATCCTATATAATTCTGCATGTGTCTATTCTGCAAAATATATAAGAATATATCCTATCTTCATGTCAATTATATTTCATCATTATAGACAACTTGTAAAAATATCCGGACAAATAGATCAAGAGGAAGAAGCAAAGGAAATGAAATAGCGAACCGATACCACGGATTCCGGATGAAACAGACTGAAATAGACTCGTCTATTTGAGTATCAAGGATTTAGAACACCTGAGCCTGAACTGAAGACTGGCCAAATTATTCTCTCTGTCGCTAGCTAATTTTTTTATTTCTTAAAACCAAAATTTATGATACCTATTAGGTCAATAAGTATATCCCCCCCTACGCCTGACAGGTGAACTCGTAAAACTCAACTGATTGTGAGTACTTTTCTTATTTTAACGTTAATGGCGTGTATAGGCGGTTTTCTGAAATCTTCATTTAAGACATTCAAGGACAAGACAGAATTGTTTTTTTGAGGAAAGTTTCTTTCTATTGTTCTCAAAACTAATACTACTTATCACGGTATAAGCACATATGTAATACCAACTTATATGCTTGAGAGATCCTAATCTATTGTGTGACACTACGGTATGGTTATGATGACATAACAAATGCAAGGAGAAGGAAAAGAGTTCAATTATCCATACAGAACAAGGATGATTGTGATTATGTATTTTCCCCAGGCTTAGACAAGAAATTGAAAGATATAACAACGGGTAGTAGGCCAGCATATCTTAACGTATTACATACGGTATCTAATGACAACGCATCAACTATAGCCGATTACATTTTAGCTATGAAGACTGAAACAAATCTATCTGATAGTTGTAGAGAGGACAACATAATGGCATTATGCAGATATTCAAAATATTGCAGCAACAGGCCCTTCAAGACCGTAACAAAAAGGGATAATATCATAGCATTTTTGGAATGCTTTCGAAAGCCCGAATCTATAGATCCACTTCACAAATGGATAGGGAGTTACAACGTTCACAGAATCTATCTGATGCGCTTTTTCAAATGGCTGTATTATCCCGATATTGAACCAGACAATCGACCAAAACCAAATGTTATCCAAAATATACCTAAACTAAGAAGAAAAGAACATTCAATTTACACACCTACAGATTTATGGACTGCTAATGACGATTTGTTATTCTTAAAATATTGTCCATCAAAAAGAATAAAATGTTATCATATGGTTTCAGGTGACCTGGCCTGCCGTCCACATGAAATCTTAAAACTTAAGATAAAAGATATTGTTTTTAAAACTACTGGCAACAGCCAATATGCACAGGTTTTTGTTAATGGAAAGACAGGAACTAGACCTTTACCTTTGATTGATTCAATACCTTATGTAAAAGATTATTTAGACCATGAACATCCACAACCAGGAAATCCCGAAGCGGCATTTATAGCTGGAATTAGAAAGAGCCTTACAAGGAAATTACAACCAACATCCATTTACAAGATTTACAAAGATTTAAAAAAAGAACTCTTTCCTAAACTATTAGAATGTACTGATATTCCATCTAAAGATAAAGAAAAAATTCGCGAATTATTGAAAAAGCCTTGAGTACCCGCAACGTCTTGGAACTTTGGTAATCCATGAGCGATAAAAGTGATTCCAGCTAGAATCCGTATCGGAAGAGGTCCAAACATCAGCAATTTCTTTGATATCATGTTGCTATGGTAGGATGATAATGTTTCCTACGTGATAGGGACAGAAGCCGTTAGGGTTGAAAATAGAGGTTCTATCTTAAGAGATTTTATAGCCGGAAAGTCATCAATGGCCTTCGATGCTTCGATCCTGATGCATTTTATACATAAATCAGCACTATACGTCTCTGCGCTATTGAAATCTTCGATAGTTAGTCTATAGTAGGCGTCTACATCACAATGCTTGCATTTTATCAAGTATACAACAAATAATGCTACGGAAAACATGTATGTGTTTGTTGATAGTTAATGACTGAAATGTAAATAGATATTTAGTAAAGGGGGGTTATTTCAAAAGCTGACAGACATTTCTAGGAAGCTCATTCTGAGGAAAAAACTCATGTAATGGAGTGAGATATTATCTTGATTTATACTTGTTCTTGCTCTTTTTAAGCCCAAACTCCAGCTCCACTCCACGTTTTTCATTATAGCTAAAGGTAAACTCTTCATTTGGCAATATAGGAAAAGTTGAGATTACGTTATTCTCGCAGATAAGGACATTTGTTATTAGGTACTCTAGATTTATCAAGATAGGTAGTACACCAGTGACATGTTTCACATAGTGCAAATATGGAATCTGCCGAACCATCCTTCTTGTTTCCACTGATACCCATTGTTGATTACCTTTCTCTCTATTCGATTACTATTAGCGTCATCGTCGATCTGATTGTATCTATTGTTCTTATGTGTCGTGTTATGGTATCTTTCAAGTTATCAAGGGTTTGGGAGGCGATTTTTACAACTATATCATAAACGCCATTTACTTCGCTAACTTCTACTAAGCCTGGCACTTTTTTCAGCTTGTCTATGAAGTTCTATTCAGTTCCCATTTCATAATTAATCAGAACATATGCTGTTGGCATACTTTCATCAATAGCTGTTGCAGCTTATATCAGCCTACTCCTGCAGGTGGTTTTGAATGTCCAGGCTCACTGTGTTCTAATCTTTGATGAGAACTCAATGTTTCAGCACTATCAAACGGTTTGCTGCACACTTTGCACACATACTGTTTAGTTGATTTAGCTGTGTTTGAAGATACAGATGCGCTAACCGGCATTACTATTAATAAATAGCGTTCATCATTAATATCTGGTAGTCAAAAACATTTCTGACAAATAGTTCTGAAACTGATAACTGGGATCCATAAACTAGAACAGTTTAGCATCGTTGTTATTATTCGATGGAAGCCTACCGAGAAGCTATGGATAATAGGTTAATCCAAGAACTAGAAAAGGAGGAAGATGTAATGGGCGTTCCTGTATGTGGAGCAAACCTTTCATCACCCGTCTTTGATAGAACAAACTTCATTACAGAAGTTCATTACAAAATAGGAACCCAGCTCTATATCGAAAATGCAGACTAGAGATAACAAGAATGGGAAACAATCGGAAGAAGAAAAGCGAGATCTCGAACTTGAAAACATAGTAGGTAATCTGCTTATCGCAGAGTATCAAGTAGATAAACTTAGGACTCGATTAACCGAGTTAGTGAGTGGCTATAGAGTACAAATGAACAAAAATAAAGTATCTATACATGTATTCAAACACAATAATAAATGGTATAAACTATCGCTTAGAATAGATGAAACCGACGTAACTCCAACTAAAGGCGTCTCAGAGCAGAAATAATACTATTAACTGAAGCAGTTAATCTAGTATAGCAAAGATAATGTTGGCAGCAACAACATACCGTTGTGAATGCTGTAAGATGATAATCCAAATAATAGAGATATCTACTAGTAAGACAAAAGCCACCTATTGTCCGTATTGCGGCAATCATGCTTTAGAACCAACTAATATTATTCTCTGTTGATAGCGTACTGTTTCTGACAGGATTTTTGCCATTTGCCACACCCTTGTATGCACTTGAAAGTAGTATATCGACTATGCATAGTTTTTTGTGTACCCATGGTTTTCTAGGTTCGCCCTATATTACTACGCAGCAATGTACTGACAAGCACAGATCACTTAAAATACTTCTAGGAATAGGACAGATCAAATAATGAGTCGTGCGAAGACGGCTATCGTGATTATAGTTTTAGTGCTATCTTTGACTGCAACCACTGGACTCTTTCCTTTTGCCAGTGCATTTGTAAACATCGTATCACCTTCTAAAGGCGAACCTGTTCCAG
>JBPCNB010000098.1:0-1830 GCA_051001675.1 Nitrososphaeraceae archaeon
GTATAGCTATTTGCTAACCCATCGATGCAGACTGAAAAAATAAAATCTATCTTCTACTTTACCAAAAAATTCCTACAAGACTTGGCGAGATTTTGATCAAAGCGTTTGGTATTTGACAATCATTCAATATTGACTTAGGCATTAGTAATCTTTCTTTAATTCTTCATTTTTTTTGTTTATGATATTATAACAGTTCAATCAAGTTTCATGACTTGCTAAAACAGATATTTGTATCCATTCCATTGCACTAACTTCTGTGTAATTATAGTCTTTTTCTATCTTCAATCACATATGATATATCAAGCAATGAAAGCTTGAGATCCATTCCTATATATGGAATTATCTGATAATAGATTAAAGTGAATCCTTTCTGTAAAAAATAAAGTGGGATGTGTTTAAAGGTATTTTAGTGACTATTAAGACACCTTTCTCATATTTGATTTGCTGCTGTAATCTCATCTACTATATACAGCGAACCATTGCTTGACTATCAATAATACAGTTTGCTGCCATCTTCATACTTGACAAAGATCCCCCGATAACTAACTCCATCGCTTGGGTTTGATTCATTGTTGTTTCTTGAGAACCCATGTTTAATAATGACAACTGTATCTCTGCTAGGTCTATTTGATCAAGTGCCGCTACTGTATTACCTTCCATTAATAACTCGTCAGCTGCCTTTAGGTGAAATCTTGCTGATTCCATCATGGGAGCTTCCATATTCCCACTACTATTGGTCTGTGCTGAAATTGGATGACTGATGTCTACAAACTGATTTGTTACCATTGTTACAATAATACCAATTACCAACGCTGATGTAATTTTAAGGTAATTTTTAGAGTTTCTGAAGCTATACAATATTCCTAATATACCCTAATACCTGAGTTTGAGTTATAAGGATTTTCCTTCGCTAGATTAATGAAATAATAATCTAGAAAGGTCTGATAGTCAAATTACATGGCAGGTTTTCTATTGACCAAGCCGCAATATTATATTCGAGCGGAAATCCAAGTTATTTGCGTTTGCGTTTGCAGTATTTGATAAGTAAAAGATATTTGCCTCTAATCAATCACCTTAAGCATAACAAGCGAGCATGATAATATGACGGTATTTTTGAATTTGGTATTAATCTGGTATTAATTTGGAAATATCTTGATAAGTTAGAAACCTCTGTTTGATAGTGGAGTAAGATGGATAACGCAATCAAGCCAATCTTAAAACGACAACTACTTATCATGGGATCTGGTATAGGCATATGTTTTCTGGTAGCCTATTTCTTTGGGCTTTTGATGGGGTTCGTGGCTAATACTTTATTCTTTATTGGTGTTATGTTCTACATTAGAAGAAGAGATAGCAGTATGCGTAGATCTAGTCTTTTCAATTATAGACGAGCTGCTAATAGTGGTAAATTTACAGCTAGTGAAATGACAAAACTCAAGTATATCTGTCTATCTTGTGGTTCTGAGGTTAAAGATGCACAATGCAGTGAATGTGGTTCTAAAATTAGAAAGCCAATATTTTAGATCAATAGAAGGTATAAACAGAATTGTATTTACATTATATATCTCTGCAGTATAGAACGATGAATTGTTTTAGTTGGCAAGGGATCACACGCGGGAATAAACAAATACATATCCTTACCGTACACGAGAAAAAGTTTAATTATAAATCTTTGGAGGATGTGTTCTGTGCGCAAAGGCGTTAAGTATAGAGTTATAGCTGCAATAGTTATTGTCATAGTAGGTACAGGTGTTTTTTATCTTGCATCTCCTTTGTTTATCTCGACTCAAGTTAACGAGCCTCTACCTACAAGTGCAGTAGAATCAGAAG
>JBPCNB010000099.1:0-1464 GCA_051001675.1 Nitrososphaeraceae archaeon
AATTAATCCTAAAGAATCCTAATCCTATGACACAGGAATAAAAAGACATGAGGAGTTATGATTAAGAAGAGGATGACTATTGCCTCATATTTTTATGATAAACATACAGCATGTTCTAAAATAGAAGAACTGATTATAATAATTCACAAATCAAATAACCTCACCTTAACAGCATTCATCATAAAAACTACCATTCGTTCCCACACCATAATAATTATACTGTGAAATTTAGATTCTATTTAGTCTCTATTATCTAGTCGGCATTCTAGACCTCATTATAAACTGAAATATGATACTGTAATTAAGCCTACTAACTAAGAATATCCCTCCACATTTCTGAACAAAATCCTTCAAGCCCGTAAAGTCGATTGCGTACACAAGTTCATTTCCAACAGCCCCTGCATAATTTCCAGGTGGAATTACACTCGTATCCCAAGGACCAAACTCTCCTGCAGTGCCATCATCCATAACTACTTTCAATCCCTTTGGTTATCCTGGCAAAGCCTGCTATCGGGACCGTCGGTATTATTGAGCTGAAAGAACTCCGAGCGCTTGCTTAAAGATCATTTTTGAACTGCTCCTCTGTGTCGTATGGCGTCATTTACCGTCATCTGCCGTTGTTTGTCGTCGGTAACCGTCAGTTTTAGGTCAAATAATAGTCAAATAGATTTTAGGCTCAAAACTCCCCCTCTTATTTCAATCGAAACTCTCTTCAAAAATGTCTTAGGAATTGTTATGCTTAAAAACTAAGAGACTTTACCTTCCATGCTTAAAAATTGGGTGGGAAAATTCCAAAAAATATAAAAGAACAGGTGATTCGCCAATGGCTGCAGGGGCTAACCAGAGAGAGGATAGCAAAAGAAAACGACATAGGAACAGGCACCGTAAGTGCTATTATGAAAGAAGCTAGACAACAAAAAGAATATCATGATATTGATTTGCTTAGTCAGATATCCACAAAATTGAAAGAAGATGGGCTAGAACCGGCTCATCTTGGGTTTGCTATTAGACTCAAGAAGATAGTGGAAGAAAATGATATCAGAGAAGATCAATTAGAATCTTTAATACTGGATTTTAATACTTACTGTCTCAAGCATAAATTAATTTTTGATAAAGTTTTCGAGAGCGGATATGAAGCTTTGAATTTAGCATATAAATTCGGCATCTCAGTAGAGAAGATACCAGAATTTATTATTCAAGGAAAGAAAACAATAGATGAATTAGAAGGACAAAGACAGGAGCTAATAGGAAAGAAACAAGAAATACAAGAAAAGTATAGTACAATTCTTGATCTACTTGAAAAATATGGAAAGGAAAAACCATTAATCAAGCACAGTAAAGCACTTGAAAGAGAATGAGATGAAACAAAAAAATCCTATGAACCGCGTTATAGAAAACTTGAGGAAGAAGTATTAACCCTGGATACTCAAAGGGGAGAGTATCTACATGAGTGGTCTTTATGCC
>JBPCNB010000100.1:0-2430 GCA_051001675.1 Nitrososphaeraceae archaeon
GATGTATACCTGCTCCAGTATCTCTTACAGAGACATTGACAACCTTGCCATTGTTATCATTACTAATTCTTTCTGCCGAAACTACTATGCTGCCTTCTTTAGTGAATTTAATAGCATTGTTTAAAAGATTAGACACTACCTGCGATACCCTCGCTTTATCTCCTTCGATAATGAAATCATCTTTAGTAGCAGTGAATATTATGTTCACTTTAGTTTGTTCCTTTTTAATCCGAATCCCATACTCATCTAGAACATTCTTTATTGTCTGATTTAGATTGAAGCGTTCATTCCTTAAATTCAGAGTCTGACTTTCAATTTTTGTAACATCAAGTATATCGTCTATAAGTTGCTTCAGTCTCTGAGCATTTCTATTTATGACGTATAGTAGCTCCTTGCTTGATTGTGTTCTGCTACCATTCTCAGAAAGAAGAACTTCTGATAACCCAAGTATTGGTTGTGTGGGGGTTCTTAGTTCATGAGCTGCTATGTTGATAAACTCTTTTTGCAATATGTTATAAGTCTTTAATTGTTCATACAATTCTCCTTGTTTCCAAAGACTATCAAAAATATATGTGTATGAAGAAACGATCGATTTGCTATTTGAGTAGATGGATATACCTGCTGCTTGTTCATGGTTGTCTTTTATATCATCCTTTGTTTCTACAAGAAGACACTCCTCTCTATTTTTCTAACTTCAGTAATATACCTGAACTTCACCGCCTTTTCCAATACCTGCTTTTTAATAACCTCATGACTGGCATATGATATGATATTGTCCTCACAAGCATCTATGCTTGTTTTTGCACCAGATACTACCCTTGAGAATAATTTTACTGCGTTCTCAGCACCATATAATACCTCGGTTTTGGATACACCAGTATTATCGGGTGCATTTGACAAATTAACAAAATAATATGCAAGATCACATTTAAGATTTTTATTGATAAGTTGATGTCGTTTTCTCTAAAGGAATATTTGCCCCAAAATATGGGAAACTTAGTTTATTTCCCCTCGAAAGGTTAACTGTTATAAAATGTTCTTGCCGGGCTGAATCAGGATAGGGTAAACCTCCTCTCTCCATTTTGCGGAATTTAGAATAGTTTTTTGTTCTTATCACGATCTTCTACTACTCGCATCGCGGTGACGTTTTAGGAGTCACTCAATGTTTCTTCTATTCTGTTTTCATCTTTCATAAATCTCCTATTCTGTGCTGTGGACCCTATGGAAAATATCAGTTCAAAGCAATTAAATACAATATTGTAGAAAATAAAGTGTAACTTCTTAACAGTTGTTTTTAACCAGATATAAAAGTAATGATGCTCCTTAGATTTTAGCGGATTGCTGTTAGTTACTGTCATTTATTTTAACTCTTCTGAAATGCATACTTGATTTGTTGTATATCAGCTGCTTAGTCTCTGTTAATAATTTCGTTATCATTATTACTATTGACTGATAATGCTAGGAAAGATTCCAGATACATACGATGTAAGGAAAATAGTAGAAGCTCTAATCCAAGAACTTGTAAAAGAGGATATATTGCATCGAAGTAAAGTTGATTTAATTATTGAAAAAGGCAAACCAAAAATCACAAGCACAAGCACAAACATAGAACAATAATAAATAATTATACTAATAAAAATAATAAAAAACCAACTGACTATACGATCCCAAAATCTTACCTTATCGAATTCAACTTTTATGAATTATAATAACATGTTATTACTAAAGTAGAAGTAATGCCGCATTTCTACTAAAGGTTGATGAACTCAGAAAAAGGAACAAATGTTGGAATAATAACTGCTGTTGTTGTTATAGTATTACTATTAGTAACTTCAATAACTGCTTTCTCGTTCTCCTCCTCGTCATATTCTCTTCTCCCTCTTGCAAACAGTCAGCCTTCAGATACAGTTACAGGACCATTCCCAACACTCTTGATTCATGGTTATGCTTCAAATGCACTAGTATGGCAGGAATGGGAAGAAAGAGTTACAGATCGTGGCATCATCACACACGCGATAACTTTTAGCGGTGATGACGAATGTGGAAGTGCTCCGGAACATGCGGCTGAACTAATTGATATAGTGGAGGATTTTAAAACTGATACAAGAGAAGCCAAAATCAACATAGTTACCCATAACAAAGGGGGATTAGATGCGCGATTGTATTTGGCTAATGATCCAACAAACGACGATGTTGCTAATCTTGTAATGATAGGGACTCCAAATGCAGGATCAGAATTAGCAGATCTCTATCATGAAGATGACCCTTGTAAACCAGCGGTATACGATTTATTGACGACAGCGCCGGTTACGCAAGTAGAAAATAATCCTAATACAAGATATCATACTATCGCTAGTAATTGGAAGAGTGTATATTGGCCACTATTTACCGGAAATGATATCTGATATCAATTGTCACTCACCTTTATAC
>JBPCNB010000101.1:0-1032 GCA_051001675.1 Nitrososphaeraceae archaeon
AAAATCAAACTACGAAAAAGAATACGAGACTTTAATTTATCTACTCTATAATAATTATAATAGTAGATAGTACCAGAATAAAGGTAGGGCATAGAATTTGAAGAAATAGACTTGATATACTAAAATGCTTCCAGCTGCGCACGTTAACATCTGTTGTTCAAAATTCTGCGATATTAAGAACTTATGTTACAAATATGCAATGATAAATAATCCCGAAGCAGCAGCCATGGTTATTGCCCATATCAACTTGTTCCATTCAAATATTTTCTGACCATCCAATACTCCAAAAGGCATGAGATTGAACAATGCTATCCAACCATTAAATGAAGCGCCAACTACAAAATAAGGACTATATGAATTAAAAAAGAGGGAGAGAAAAAGAGATGAAAAACCCATTGCCAGGTTTGTTAATGGGCCAATTAAAGCTACTCTTCCAAATTTGCTTCTGTCAGACAGTCCAATCATCACTGCACCCGGAGCTATGAACTTAAATGGCATCATAGGAAGTGCAGATATTGCTGTTACTACAAGGCCCCACATGAATGCTCGAAATTCAGCCCAGCTTCCATAATATTGTGCTAGAAACTTGTGAGCCAATTCATGGACCAGAAAAGCACTGACAAATATTGCAAGAAACTGCCATGAAACAGATCTGTAGCCGTTTAATGAAAGACCTACCCCGATAACTAATAATGTTGCTATAGTGAGGTGGAGTAATTCCGTCTTGGACGTTTTTATTCTTAGTGTGTTGGCTGATTTTGTTTTGTAATTTCTATTTCCATCAAACAGCATCTTTTTTCTCTTTGCATCATATACATTCAAATAAGGACAGGAGTGATTAATAGGATTTCTATGCAAATTACAAAACGAATTCTTGCAATAGCTGCAATTGAAAGGAATATTCTCACTTGCTCCACAAACATAGCATTGTACCATTTCTCTTTCCTTCTATTCTCCTTCCTTTTCTCGTTGCTGTATATTATGGCATTACGAGGTTAAAAAAATACCGAACTGTAAATTATGGTTATGGTT
>JBPCNB010000102.1:0-7605 GCA_051001675.1 Nitrososphaeraceae archaeon
GTATTATACTCTATCTTTCAGGTGTAGATCCAGTCGAAGCATACGAACTTATGCTAAAGGGATCCTTTGGAACAAAGCGTGCTATCGCTGAAACGCTTGTTAAAACCATTTCATTACTCACAGCTGGACTAGCCGTAGCAGTTGCGTTCAAGTGCAAGCTCTGGAACATTGGCGCTGAGGGACAATTGTATATGGGTGCGTTGGGCGGCCTTTTGGTAGGTATATCTTTTATCGGTTCAGTGCCTGTCATATCTGTTATTTTAGTCATGTTCGCAGGTTTTGGTTTAGGAGCCCTCTTTAGTATGATACCAGCTGTTCTTAAGGTCAAACTTGGAGTGAGTGAAATTATTGTTACAGTCTTATTGAATTTTGTTGCGTTGCTTTTCATTTCATATCTTTTGCAAGGCCCAATCAAAGCTCCAGGCTTTTTACCTTATAGTCCAGACATTTTTCCAGAATCTGAGCTACCGATTTTATTACCTACTACACGTTTGCATGCCGGAATTATTATAGCGGCCCTGGCAGCGGTTGCAGTATATCTTTTTTTGTGGAAAACAAAAGTGGGGTTTGAAATCAAAAGTGTTGGAGCCAATATTCAGGCTGCTCGTTACGCAGGAATGAATATAGCAAAAAGTATCTTTGTGACGATGGGAATAAGCGGTGGGTTAGCTGGCCTTGCTGGTGCGATGTTAGTATCAGGTGTACAACATCGCCTTATCGAGGGGCTTTCGCCTGGATATGGTTTTATCGCTGTCATAATAGCATTGCTTGGTAGGCAACACCCTATAGGTGTTTCAGTGGTTGCGTTCTTTTTTGCGGCGCTGTTAACAGGATCTGAAGCAATGTATAGAACCATGGGGATACCTGTAGCATTTGCTCAAACTCTGCAAGCACTTGTACTCGTATTTGTGTTAATAGGAGATCTATTTTTACGCCTATCATTTAGGAGTAGGAAAAAAGGTGCAACATAAAAAATGGTAGAGATCGAGTTTATAGTTGGCATTATAGCGTCTGGGATACGTATGAGCACACCAGTCCTTTTTGCCGCTTTGGGTGAAAATATAGCAGAACGGGCAGGAATACTGAATCTTGGTGTAGAGGGAATGATGTTGATAGGTGCTTTCGTGGGTTTTGTTGGAACTTATTTTAGCGGCAGTATCTTGGTCGGATTGTTGCTTGCTGTTATCGGTCCAATGGTAATGGCTGCTTTAATGGCCTTTTTAAGTGTCAGTCTGAGGACCAACCAACTTGTGGCAGGACTTGCAATATGGCTTTTGGGTGCGGGGCTTGCTGCACTACTTTACAGGCTAACCTTCGGTGTAGTCACGATAGCTCCCCATATAGAAGCACTACCTGTAATTTCTATCCCGATACTAAGTAATATACCAATTATTGGTCCAATTCTTTTTAATCATGATGCGCTAATCTATTTTGGTCTTTTATTGATTCCATTGACGCATATTTTTCTATTTAAAACCAATCTAGGCTTGAAGATAAGAACAGTTGGAGAGAACCCAAAACAGGCAGATACGTTAGGTGTCAGCGTTAACAAGATCCGTTATTTAGCTGTTATAATTGGTGGCGCTATGGCGGGGTTAGGTGGATCGTACATAGCCTTGGTCACAACAGGTTCTTTCTCAGAAAATATTGCAGCTGGACAAGGGTGGATCGCACTGGCTGCAGTAATATTCGGCAGATGGAGGCCATTTTGGATAGTAATAGGAGCGCTAGTTTACGGAATGGTAAATGCTTTAGTACTGGGACTCCAGACAATGGGATCAGTCATACCATTTCAATTCCTGCTAATGCTGCCATATCTTTTACCTATTGCTATTTTAGCCGTAATGTATAAACGAAGTATTGCACCAGCTGCATTAACCATACCCTATAGAAGAGGCGAAAGGTAGTTTCAAGGATACCTCTAATGATCTTGATATGAAATCTAGTACTACCCCTCGTTTAGTAGTATAATCAAATGTCTATACTTCATTTTGATCTATGAGTATTGATTCTATATTTCTTTCAAGATAATCAGGCATTTTGTCGGAGTAAAATATCTTATATCAAGTGCATTAGTATAAAGATATGAAGCACACCAGAAACAAGAATTACAAATTGCAAAGCGAATATCTCTTCTATTACGACACTTTCTTGATTTACTGCCTGCGCAATATTCTATTAGACAAAATGTAATGCATTTTATTATTCTATTATGCAGTTCTATATAACACTAAAGGGATTCCTGATACTAATGGACAAACTCAGCTATTGAATTTTTTCTTTTAGAAAACTGCTAAAAAATTTGTACCCGTGAGTGACAAAAATATTTTTCCTAATCCGTCAAGTATAACTTGATTCATAATCTCAATCTTTCTCATGTTCTCTTCTTGAGAGCTAATGCTCTTATTGGTATTGCTACTGCCTTACGTTTCCTCTCTTCTGATTCGGATATGAAAAAGCGTTCGATTAATAAGGTATGCAGGAAGAACAATAAACAAAAGTAACATGCATGACGCTATCATATATATGCCAGCATTATTGTGGCCTGCAACAGAGTACACATGATAAACTGGTTTGTCTAAAACACTAAACATTAACCCGAAAAATCCCATAATCCCTGACAAGAAAACTAAAAGAAATATGCTGTATGATTCACCTATTGCTCTTATTGATAAAACACCTATTGCTCCGACAACTGTAAATGAAAGATGTTGCAAAATATGTACCCACCCATTTAAGGCTGCGAAGTCAAAGGTTGTAGGTAGATGCCAGAACGCCAATATGATAACTGATATTAATACCCAAATGAAACCATACCGGTTGATCAAAAATACATTTCGCAGGATTCGCTTCCAAAAAGTAGTTACTGATGTTAGAAGATTGTTGCTGTTGCCTTGAATTGAAATGCGATGTCCTCTCTTTTTAGATAATTCGACAAGCAACCTCAATATTGATTCAGCAATTATAATAGACATTGCTCCCAGGACAAAGAATAGAGTATGTTCAAAAGTCATATGATTAGCTAAGTCTTGCTCAATTGTCTCAAGTATAACCGGCTGAAAAGAAATTGAGAGTAATATTATAAATATCAGAATTTGTATGTAGAAACGCTTACGCAATATGCTGTATATACAACCATAAGATCAAATATAAATAAATATGATTTTATGGGTCTGGAAATGTTGTCAAAACTATAGTATAGATAGATTCCTTTTTTAGAATTGACATCAAAATATATCTAGTTTATGTTGTAACTGGAGGTTTCTCATTTATGTGCTATTTAACTTGGGTTCGTCATCAAAATCTTTTCCACAAATTTAACATTACTGTATCAGTAGATCCGATCCCACCCTTCCCCATTAACTGTAAAATTAGAACCTATGAGCTGACCATGTTGGAGGATTACCATCAGATTTATGGCATGCTGAACCGTGTTTATTATGAATGAAAAGTAGAGTAGTCATACTTGGATCCAACATTCGAAAATATTGTGCAAATTGCAAAGGAGGACTCGATGTGAGGACACCTAGTTGTCCTCGGGATGCTTTTGTCTTTTGACTTATCACAACATTCTACCCTTTTGCCATTAACACGGTAAGGTTTGCAATATAATCATGGAGTATTACCCTCTATGGTGAATTCATGGGATTTATCCGGAAATTGGAAATTACATCTCTAATTAGTTTATGTTATCCACCATAGAACCACGGTGATCTATAATAATTCTATTGGAAATTATTTAATATATATGAGTTTAACGACATCTATGATGAGAAATCATTTTGTAAAACCATTTTTTGCGATACTTATCGCAGTGACCCTAATTGTGGGGCTAGGAATGCTAAGTGTTCCTAAAATAGCCTTTGCACAGCAAGTAACAATCAACGGAGCAGGTGCTACTTTTCCATTTCCGCTAATAGATACATGGAGAGTAGAATACCAAAAAGTCAAACCTGAAGTAAATATCAATTATCAATCAATAGGTAGTGGAGGTGGAATAAAGCAATTTACAGAAAAGACTGTGGACTTTGGTGCTACGGATGCACCTTTGACAACCGAAGAGGCTCAACGGGCTCCTGGAGCAGTTCATATTCCTGAAACTATCGGTTCAGTAGTTGCTGCCTATAACTTGCCAGTAGAAGGTCTGAAACTTACAGGCTCGATTCTTGCAGATATATACTTGGGAAAAATTACAAAGTGGAATGACCCTAAAATTCAATCAATAAACTCGGGTATGTCTCTTCCAGCAGAGGATATCGTCGTTGTTCAAAGATCTGATGGGTCTGGAACTACATTTGTTTGGACAGATTACCTCTCCAATGTAAGTTCGACATTTGAGCAACAAATCGGAAAAGGTAAATCAGTCCAATGGCCAGTAGGTGTAGGCGCTCCAGGAAATGAAGGTGTTGCTAATTCAATTAATACTACTCCAAACGCTATAGGATATGTCGAATTAGCTTATGCTACAACTACAGGAATGAAACATGCAGCCATCCAGAATCAAGCGGGAAACTTTATCCCGGCGTCTATTAACTCTACAGAAGCCGCTGTAGCCGCTTATGCTACAACTCTTCCAGCAGGAGATCAACCGTGGACAAATGTAACCCTAGTTAACGCACCGGGTGCAGATTCATATCCTATAGCAAGCTTCTCGTATCTCCTGCTATACAAAGAATTGACTACCAATCCTTCACTCAATGATCAGAACAAGGCTCAAAACCTAGTTGACTTCATAAATTGGGCAATTACTGATGGTCAGCAATTCGCACCAGACTTAGCGTATGTGCCCTTGCCTGATCCAGTAGTAGAACTTACCCAAGAGACGTTGAGAGGACTAACATTCAATGGCGCTCCATTGCAAGTTAGTTAGAGAGCGAAAAAAGCAACTAAGTGAGAATCTCTACTTAGCAACCAAACTTCCTTCCCTTTTTATACTTTATTATTAATAGAAAGACTATGGATCCTGCTTTTGATACGATAAGGTCTTTGTATTTTCGTATAAATATATTCGTTGTAAAGATATCAAGCTGCTCCTTGCACTAAACTAAAATTGCTCTCGGTTACTTAATTGCTATCCCGCAGCTACAATGGCGATCTAGGTTCCTGCTGCTTTTGGCATTGAAATAGGGAACGCGGAAAATAGTATTTACTTTCGTCCCTTAGATCAAACTCTAATTTTGCATAAATATGTCTACAATTTCTCTACAATGCCGATTTTACCATCGTTTTCAACAACGTACCAATATTTTGAATCTTCTTTACAGGTGTTAGAGCCAAAACAGAACCTGATTTTCTGTCCCTTAGTCCACTGATATCAATTTATGAACCTTGTGTGGTTTACAACATTCAGAGAGGAGTCCAAAATACTCTATTTAGAAAAAAACCTTACAAAGGCTATTTCAAATGCAAGATTGCTCTGGTTAGAAAGAATTGAAAGATAAGGAGACAGAACATTTTTTTCGACAAATTCTTTAGTATCAATGAAATTTCTAACTATGACTAAAAGGTTCATGAACACAGGAAGACCCAGACTCACGTCTTTTCCATTTTGAATACCCCGATTCGCACAATATTGAGTCCCCTGCTGTTTCCTACAACGAGGCTGGCAAAGAAGAAAGTCCTTGGTAACTATGGGAGATGAGTAGTTATGGCATCCAGAGCTATGTTGAGAGTGGTATTCCAGCACAAGACCTACCGGATTTAAAGAAAGGCATTCCTATAGAGTATATTCTACTATATGCGCTCCAAGGATATTGTTAGTTCCTTTTCAAAGACTTTTTTTGACTCATTTCTTTTTAGACCTATAGGTAATGATACTGAAAAAATTGCCTGGGTATCCTAATTATCATGAATATTTAAGAGACACCCTAGGATCTAAATACATCGAATGCTTCTCGTGTAAGAAGAGTAATCTATTTGCTTGTGTAAGATGTAAATATTGCTGGAGCTGCCACTGGAAGAAAGAAAAAGAAGAATTAGAGAGGAATCCACAAATCATGCTAATAGCTGTTTGATATGCAAAATAAGAATACTATATTCATCTACATAGAAACACGGAACCTATTATGTTAATTTTAGTCAAACAAATATGCAAAAACCACCATAACCGAAGGTAGAGAAATAAAAAATGAAGGATGCCATATTGATGGGAATCGATAAAAGCGAAAACCAAAACAAGCGATTAAGAACTTTGGTATTATCGACCAATGTTAACGACTATGATACAGGCGAACCAATAGTCGATGGTAGTATCAGCATGACGCTAAACAGTAGCGGTAATCAGATCGTTGAAAATCCAATATTTGCAAAACTCCATGGTCTAATACTAGGAAGAAAATACTATTATCCATCGATGTCTAAAAATAATATCATTTCACGTCAAAAACCTGGCTCACAATCTAAGTCAGAAGGAATGGAACGACGCCAACAAAGGACCCAGACAATCTGCTTGTATCAGGGTTTTATTACTCCGAAAAAGAATTAACTCAGAACTCTGCTAAATACTCAAGTTCGGATTTATATCATGCAAACATTGTGTAAACAAATATAGTCCTAGCAACTTATGATGAGTATATTGGAATTGATTAAGGAGAAGAGTAGATTGATATTCCTCTTACTCGTATCCTAGAGTCTTTCACACCCACAGCAGAAAATCACGAATGCAGTTTATGTTAATAACTCTATCTCTAGTCTTTCAATAAGCTTACTTATTTCAATCGGCTTTCTAATAACATCTTTGGGAATAAAGCAGTCTATATCTAATGATGGAAATTGTTCTCTTAACGCGTTGTAATCTACATTGTATGCACTAATAAAACAAACTTTGACGTTACTATCCATTTTTTTATCTTGTCATACAATTCAAAGCCATTCATATGTGGCATCTTAATGTCGAAGAGCAATAGGTCATACTGGTTTGGCTCAAAATTGGATAAAGCTATACGAGGGTCATTGAAGGTATCAACATCGAACAACCCGCTGTCTTCTAAAGCAAGACTAAATGAATTGGTAATATCTCTCTCATCATCCACTATCAAGACCCTCTTCTTTCTGATTTCTTGTTTATCTTCTTTTGTCAACTTATTGTTATCCTAATTCTCGTAACACATTATTACTATCGTATCTCTAAATATCGCTGAAATTAGGTATTTCAAATTATCTTGGAAATTCTTGACATATTGTTATAATCATATACAAAGTAGCAAAAAGAGCCCTGAATAGCATAACCTATTCCAGGCTTTACGACAAATAAAGCATGGACTACTTATTTCTATTTCTAGGTGAAAATGGATATGAATAGCTAATAAGCGCTACAGGATATTTTCAAGGATATCAAGGATAAAAACCATTATACAACCCTAAACTGAACTAGACCAGCAGCCTTCACAATTATCCTATTCTGTTCTCCTCGGCTGACGATAGTTAATTATTGGGGGAGTAATACCAACTGTCGATCCTATCCAACCGATTCCGCTATTACTGCTACATTGTTTTTGAAACGAAATGTCTTTTATCCCAGTAAATTGTATTCTTCTGAAAACAATAATCGCAGCTAAAACTATGTTCTATTCCATTGCACATAGGACAGGGTTCAACCAATATTAT
>JBPCNB010000103.1:0-1891 GCA_051001675.1 Nitrososphaeraceae archaeon
AACCCATACTCCTCGTATTCGCATCCGCCGTTTATGCCACATTGCCCTCCCTCATCAAACGTGGTAACTATGCATTTAGCGAGCTTAGCCACATGTTTTCTAAAATCTACGCCGGGCTCCATCCAACCTATGAAAGCTAGATCAAAGGTCTGATTTTCCAGCCACTCAATTGAAGTCGAATAAATATAATCCGGTCTAGGTCTTTTAAATGCATAGAAGATATTCCCTTCCCTTTCAATGCCGATTGCATTTGGAATATATTCTCTTATCTTTTCAAGAAAATCACCATACCCGCATCCAACATCGACGTAAGTAGGTGTACGAGAAATTGATTTTGCAATGCTGATTAACCTAATGACGTCAACTTTCCGGTATGTAAAATATGTGCCAGCAAAAAATGGAAATATATATCGTTCATGATTAGGAATCTGGTTCTGCGACACAAATTTCCTGAATTGCGAGTAGGCATCTTGTAAGTCATTAATCATGAACGGCAAGTTCTATAGTACCTTTTGATAAATCAACTCTATGCTTATTTTGTTAGTCAATTGGAAAAGGTACCTGATTTAGTAAGTGAAATTCAAATAATTGTACCGGTCATGCGTGTCGCAATCATTTTATCTATAATTGTAATAAGTTTCAAGAAATCCAAAAGGCTTATTAACCTTTGCCAGGTAGCTTGGTAGCATGGTTAGGAAATTCGAAGAGTGGTGGAACACTGTTCCAGCTGACTTAAAACAAAAAGCTCGCAGAGGCGATGAATCAAATAAGCCGTTGCTAAATCAAGTTAACTATGTTCTTCTGCATCTCCACTTAGCCGGCAAGCATGATTCTAAACCGAGTCACGAGGAGCTAAAAGATTGGCTACATAGTGGTCAAGTAGATGTATTAAGAATGAACAAGTAAATTTAAACCCTCTACGTATTCTCCTTTATTTCTTGACTAACTTTCTAATCTGGAACATCATATCGTAAGGCAGTTTTTCATTCTTATAACACTGTTTTGTAATTGGCATAGTGTTTAAATAGTTTCAGAAGTATGCACCTGTAGTGAATTATTAGATGCCAATTGCTATACTTCCAGACGTTGATGAACAACGATGTATAGGTTGTGCTCTCTGCGTAGAGATTTGTACTGCTCTTGGACCAGATGTACTAAGAGTAAAGCCAGTGGAAGGTTGGAAAAGAGGTAAAGCATTTGTCTTTTATCCAGAAAGATGCATTTCTGATGGTGCCTGCATAGGCGTATGCCCGACACATGCAATCTTTTGGATGAGACCAATGGAATACACTGCAGGACAACCAGTTCCCCTACACAAGAACGGTGTCTTCTCAAAAGGCTGGGAAGAAGGTTAGCACTACCCAAAATCGACAATTTTTTATCCCCTCTTTTTACATTTTTATGTCTTTTAGCCCCTGTAAGGTATAGTGTTATACATCGAGAAACGGGCTGAAGAATTCAGATACATTTTAAGGAGTCATGTGGTTATTGGCCTATCTCAGAAAATGTGATGCTCACTAGTGCCAGCCTGAAACTGTTCTGATCCGTGTTGGATTTATGGGGGCTTTTGAAGCTATAGTCAAGAATAGCCCGTTCTTGTGCCGGAAGCACCAAATACGATTTTAATATCATTGCGTCTTGCATTTATTAATCAGGGATCCCATCTAAAGTTCGGATAATAACAGAAAAACTTCGAAATACCTTTGCCTGTAAAGACTCAACTTCCTATAAAATCTCCTCTGGATTCCCAGCTAATCTTTCAAGGTCTACTTATCTTAAAATGGAGTTTAACTATACTTTGTATATAATACAAGAGTCTACCTATTCTAATCTGATCAGCTTCACCAGGATTCAAAAAATTTGCACCCAATAATAATTCATAAATCTACAC
>JBPCNB010000104.1:0-1952 GCA_051001675.1 Nitrososphaeraceae archaeon
TTCTTTTAGTCATTTAGTCCACTTTTCTGCAATGTGCTGATACCAAGAGATTCTAGTTCGTTCAGCCACCAGCATATTTTTCAGGATGTTCAGCTCTAGCCATACATATCGACAGGTCTTATGATATATAACAGACGAGCCACTGATTCCTGTGCAACGCTAATATACTGTACCCTAGTGGATTGCTTAGAGAGTAGCAGGTAAGCAAAATCTTATTAGACTTTTGTTGGTTATATACAGCCATGGATTATGGAAAGCTATGTAAAGAGATTTTAGACCTTGATCCAAAGATCCGTTTTGCTGGGGTATGTGATAATACCGGAGAAACTAAGTTTGGCGGCCAACGTGAAGGTGTAAAGAACCTGCTTTCATCTGAAGAAACCAAGAAATCAAATTTACAAGCATTAGCTAGGTGGGCCTTACGCAACGCACTTTCTCCTAAGGTTGGAAAGGGAAGATATGCTATGGCAGAGTATGAAAAGGTTAAACGCATAACCATACCATTAGAGAATAATAGTCATTTACTATTGGTTACAACAGAAGTGGATGCTGATCATCACAGGATAATAGATCAGGTTCTGAAGTTGGTTCAACATTCGAGTGACGACTTCGTATCATATGCTTAATAGAGATAGGGATATAGAACCATATCCTTAGTTAGTTTGTCTGTAAATAATCTACCTAAATTTCTAGGTCCTAGTGGCCCTTTGACTTGACTGTGCATATATCTTGTCTTTTCAATAAGAGTGGTGTTCCATTTTGTGCTTCTTCAGATTCCTTCGTCCACCAGAGATCATCATTCCGCATTTATCACATTTGGTTGATTGTTTGAGGAACGTGTTATTGGTTGTTCGAAGTCATATTTATGGGATCAAACTTAAGCATGATAGAAAAGCCTCCCATAATCTTATGCCATTTGGAGTGTTAGATGGTCAGAAGATATTTGACTGGAATAAGATGGTATGGGGAATTGCTATGGCGGCTGCTATGGGATTATTTATCATTGTATATTTGTGATTTGTCTAGTTAAAAAGACTCCCTAGTTCTCCGGTAGTTATATTTCGTGCTCAATAATAATCATCAGTTGAGGTATTATTAACGCGATACCTTCTCTAGAGAACAATACGTTCACTATCAATCCGTCAACTTTACTTCTGGTGGAGATAGTACAACCAAAAAGATATTGCTAAAATGTTTGTATACTATTCATTATTATGTTTTGGCCTCTAGTATTTTGTATTAATAATTTGATGGTCGAATATACGATAATTTAGTGGCATAAAATCAAAAGTTAATAATTCTTGTAAATTTACGCTCGAATATCTAAGAGTTTTTCAAAAATATTAATAACACTTATTAATCCTAATCTCTAGATTCGTAATATGTCAACCACAGATCATTGTGCGTGCGAACATACAGAAGAACAGTGCAAAGAAAATAATTGCACTTGTTGCAGCCACTGATGTCTGTTCGAATCACGAAGTATTCGTGCAGAGGATTAGATATTTTCTTTTTAATTTTTGTAAACATGCATTAATGTAGTAAAACGATTGATTGCGCACAACGATATTTATGGTTATTAACATTTTTTTCAAAACAAATCCCTTCCATCTGAAGGAACGCGGATGGCCTAAGATGACGCGTGCGAGTTTTGACGCCCAGCGTGGTCCGCAAGGTGCTCTTCTCGTAGGCGATCCAGATGAGGTAGTCAAGAAAATCATTCGGCACAGTAAAGCGCTTGGCGGCATCTCCAGGATCACTTTTATGATGAATCCCGCCTCATTATCTCACGTGAAACTCATGCGAGCTACCGAATTAATAGGTAAGCGTGTCGCGCCCGCACTTCGCGAAAAACTCGGCGGAAACGATGGGAAGGGATGGTTGATGTCGGAGAACTCGAATTTGTTGCCAACTGGTAGGAGCAGTGCCTGATGGTGGAGATACTTTAGGAT
>JBPCNB010000105.1:0-7499 GCA_051001675.1 Nitrososphaeraceae archaeon
TAATAATCCTTGGAAAGCATTATCAGAGAACAATAGACTACAGATACTATTATTGATAGGAAAAAGAGACATAACTCCTACAGAAATAGCTCAACATCTTAACTCCAGTTTAGCTGCGGCTACTCTACTCAACTTCGTATACTAAAAGAAGCAGATTTGATAACAGAAAAAAAACTTGGAAAAACAGATTATATTCATTGAATAGAGAGAAAACATTAGAGCTGGTACATTTCTTTGAGGAAATGTACTACTATAATTTGAAGTCGTTAAGGGAATATGTAGAAAAGAAAGAGAGGAGAAAAAAGAAGAATGGCAACTGACAGTGATGATTATGGAGGAACGGGGTTATAACAATGATGAGCCGTTCTATTTGCATATTTCTATACTAAAAGAAAATACAATGAAGTCTTTATGTACCTACATTTTGTATCCAATTTTTCTTAGAAACTGTTTTCTCTTTTCAATATCTGTTTCTCCTTCCACACCTTTTGATTTAAATCCATCTACAACTCCAAGTATTGCTGTTCCTTGTTCAGTTTCAACGAAAATCACTTCAATCGGATTAGCGGTAGCACAGTATATGTTAGCTATCTCAGGTACATCCTTTAACCTTGGAAGAATATTTATTGGAAAAGCATCTTTTATCAAAATGATGAGACTATGTCCTGCGGATATCTTAAATGCATAATCTGTTGCAAGTAATTCTAGGCTCTTGTCATTGCCAGCATGCCGCACTAAACATGGACCACTGGCTTCACAAAATGCAATACCATATTTTATGTCAGGAACACAACTAACAAGACATTCTGACACATCTTCTACTGTTTTTATAAAATGACTTTGAGCTAGTACAATTTGTACATCTGCTGGCAGCTCTATTTTTAAAGATTGAAGCTCCATAGATTAATGAGAACAACTATAGATATTAATATGCATATCAAGGGAATTGCCATGCTATCCTCTTTCAATAAGCACTACAGTAATAGGTTATAACAGAATGTTTTAATGGTGGCTTTATCTGATATCTTAGGGATTAGAGGATGAGTGTGGCTATGAAGAGGATTAGTTTACTGGTATTAATTATCTATAAGAAGCTGTAGATTAGATGATAAAGAAAAGAAATAATGCACACACAATTTAATTAATACTAAACTCACCCACTGATGTATGGATTGTCTATATAGTAAAAGCAGAAGTAAAACAGAGTAATATTCCAGAGGGTTAATAACATAATATGATATTCCTATGAATATTCCACATGTATGATGAAATAGTTATCGGTGGAGCATCTGCAGGATTAACTGCTGCCATGTATGCCAGTCGCCAAGGCCTTAACACGCTCATAATTACAAAAGATATTGGTGGACAGGCACTTCTTACAAATGATATAGAAAATTATCCAGTTTTGAACATGTATGAGGATTTGAACTTATGAGTAGATTTGAGCAACAGGCAAGAGACTTTGGAGCTGAGTTGGCATATGAAGAAGTTACTTCTATACAGGAAAATGAATCAAGATGTTTTGCAATAAAAACTACGACTCATAATCAATATAATACTCGTACTGTAATTCTTGCATTTGGTAAAACACCAAGAGACCTCAATGTACCTGGTGAGAAAGAATTGAATGGGAAGGGGGTTCTTATTGTGCTGTTTGTGATTACCCACTTTTTAAAAATAAAACCGTTAGTGTTGTAGGTACAGGTGAATAGGCCCTAGAAGCAGCAATGTACCTTAAAGATTTGGCATCAAAAGTTAACATAATTCATAGAACAGATAAACCTGTAGGCTCAGAAGAAACTATCAGTTTGTTGCTGCAGCAGCAATCTAGTGGCAAAGTATCCTTTATTCCAAATTCAGTGGTAAAATTAATAAATGGTGATTCCAAAGTTGGATCACTTACTCTCCTCAATTCCAAAACCAAGTCAGAAACTAAATTGCAGTTGACGGAGTTTTTGTAGAGTTGGGATATACTGCAAAAACAGATATTGTTAAAGATTTGGTTCAGTTAAATAATAGCAGAGATAATCATAGATAAATTCTGTGCGACCACTTATGCAGGAATATTTGGAGCAGGAGATGTAACAGATGTACCATACAAACAGGCTGTCATCTCAGCTGGTCAAGGAGCCATTGCAGCTTTATCTGCTTACAATTACATCCAAAGATTGAAAGGAAAGCCAACTGTCAAAACTGATTGGAAATCCATAGAAAAAACGAAGTAAATTAGTAGCAATACACAAATACCCTTCTATTACCTTATAGGCGAAACTCCATATCTGTTCACGATTAAATCTGACATTTGAGGAGGATATGATGAAAGCAGGAGAAAAGAAGAGAAAGATTTGATAACTCCTATATACTTCACTTTACTTTTACACTTCCTATCATCCATTATGTCTGATAAATTTTTTGTCACAATAATCATTATTATCTAGTCTTTGTAGCCTGTACTTCTCCATTATTTGCTTTCACTATTATTCTATCATAATCCATTTCTTCTGTTTCAGGATTTACAAAAACGGATGAAAATGGACCCATGTCACCAATCATTTGAATTTTTCCCTGTTCTCCAAATTGGACATTAACATCCTTTAACGTATTAAGGTTATTATTGTTAATTTTTACACTCACTGAACCAACTATGCCACCACGTTCTATGACTTCTATACTCAAGCCTGCTCTTGGTATAAATACTGAAAGAATAACTGCCGCTACGATGATAAATCCTCCTGATATTACAAACTTAAAAATTCTATTCCAATTTCTTCTTTTTTTTGGAAAGTCTCCAAATGTGGCTCCATATTCATCTTCCCATCTACCCATAAATCAACTTCACGTATTGTTTTATACTTATACATTTAGAGTGCCTGCGTTTGATAATATGTTAAATCCTACCACGAACGTCGTTCCAGTGAACTACATACACTAGTGTATTGCATAGTAATGGTTCGTTATAGGTTGATTCAATATCATTTGAATAAAACTTACATCCGTATCAGTTCCAATTTTTGTCTTTGCTCTGTTAATCTCTTCGTCTGTCTTCAAAAGTTCACGATTAGGTTCAACCCAGCTTAGTGTTGAGTTTGATTCTTTTGGTGCAACCTCAATCCATTTTATATTATTTCTAAATTTCATATCAGACTTGACTTCAAATCCAAAGTTTTTGTGTATAGCTATTGCTCTTTTGATTTGAGACATAAATGATAGATCCACAATTGTATTTAACATGAGTTATCATGTCTAGCCCAGTTAATAAGTAATTATAATAAACCTATTATGATTACATAGTTTTACTTAGATTACACATTCAATATTTTGTTTTTCATCCAAAAAGGAGAATACAGATGCAGGACTTGTAATAACATAATTGCACCTACATTGAAAGCGCTCCAAAAAGCAGATCCTGACTACCTAGTACTCTGTCATTGTAATCGTTGGAAAGCAACAAATAGAATTATTGAAACTATGCCTGAGAAATTATACAAAGTAGTGTAGGTACCACTTTACCAGTTTTAGGATTAAGTACATCAATATGCAAAAAGCCTCTCAACTAAGGATAGGCCGATCAGAAGTTACACTCAGGATAGTAAAAGTATATTCTTATAGCCTTTATTTCAAACTATTCAATATTTTATCAGCAGGTAGTGTATTAAGTATATCTGATTGTTTTGCCCAGCCTCTTCTAGCTTGGCCTATCCCAAATATCAAGAATGCAAAATGCACATAATGATGAGCATCTGAATCAATAACAAGTTTGACACCATTTTGAATCGCCATTCGAATATAATCATCCTTTAAATCAAGACGATTATAATGAGCATCAACTTCTAAAATGGTACCGGTATCTTTTGCCGCATTAGTTAATTTCTCTACGTTCACCGGATACCCCTCTCTTTTGTTAATGATCCTGCCAATAGGATGAAATATGATATCAACGCTTGGGTTTTGAGACGCTTTTATTAGCCTATCGGTTTGAACCTCAATTGGCTGAGCGAAATTGGAATGGATTGCGGCGCCTACGACATCCAGTTTATCCAGAATATTATTTGGGATATCAAGTGAGCCATCTTTCATTATATTTACCTCTGCTCCAGATAGGATCCGAAAGTTATTATTACCACTAACACTACTGCCGTCCTTTTTATTATTATATTTAAAATGATTTTTTAGCTTATCATTTAATTCTGAAATTTTATTTGCTTGATCCAATATACGCCTTTCGTCCAGACCATGAGCAAGTGCTAGACTTTTTGTGTGGTCTGTTATTGCTATATACTCAAGCCCAAATTTTTCTTTTGCGGCTAATGCAATATCTTGTATAGACATCATTCCGTCAGTATCTTTGCTGTGTACTTGTAGGTCACCTTTCAAACTATCATATTGTATGAGGTTTGAGAGGGCACTACTATCTTTTTCTTTTTTCGCAAGCTCAATTTCTCCATTGTTTTCACGCATCTCTGGAGGAATCCAATCTAAACCTAATGTATGATAAACCCCCTCTTCAGTAGAGCCTGCAACCATTTTGTTCTTTTTATCATATACACCCCATTCATTAAGACGTAGACCCTTTGAAATAGCTATTTTTCTTAAAACTATGCTATGCTCTTTACTTCCTGTAAAGTATTGTAATGCAGAACCAAAGCTTTCTTTTGAAACTACTAACAAATCTGCGTCTATTCCATTGTTTAGTTTGACAAATGTTTTACTAGGTCCCTTACCAATTACTTCGTCAACCTCCGGCATAGAAGCAAAATAATCCATTACGATTGCAGGGGCATCAGATAATACCAAATAATCAATATCTCCTACTGTTTCCTTCATTCTCCTGAAAGACCCTACAGCTATTGCCTCCCTTACTCCATTGACGCTTGAGAGACGCATTTCTATCTGCTTTACCAGTGGATAGATATCACCTAAGAGATATCTACCTCTACCTTTATTCAGAGATTGAATATTCTTTAAAATAGATTCTTCTTTCTTCTGTGAGAAGCCTGGAGTACCATGAACCTTTCCTTCAGCTGCTGCCTTTTCAAGATCTGATAAATTTTTGATTCCTAAACTGTCATGAAGGGCTTTTACTGTTCTTGGTCCTATACCTATTCCTTCTAAATGATAAAATTCTTCAACATTTATTGATGTTCTTTTTTTGAGCTCTTCGAAATATTCAATCTTTCCTGTAGTTAATAGCTCTTCTATTTTTAGAGCAATAGCTTTGCCTACTGACGGAATTTCAGTTAGACCCTTTAATTGCCACTTGTTGTATATTTCTTCTACATTTGAAGATAAATTCTCAATAATATCAGCTGTTCGTCTATATGCCCTTATTTTAAAAACCACAATCGATTTATTTTTATTAGCGACGTTATTGTCCTGCGCTCCCTCTTCCAATTCCATAAGATATGCAATTTGACGTAAAACCCTTGAAATAGCTGCATTACTAATCATGCTGTCCTGAATATCCTGTTATCTACAATATGCCAGTAGGTAGTAGATAAACAGATATAGAATTTATGGTGCGGCTGATAGTGATGCTGCAGAGGATCAATGATTTCAGCAAAATCTTGTATTCCTCTTGGCTGACTTTCATTCTCCTTATGATCTGGTTCCTTAGCAAGACAGTAATTATTTCAAAAACTAACTTTAGGTCTTTCTTTAATACGATTAATCATTTATGATGGGTTAGTGGTTTGAAATAATTCGATCCATATTCCATCAGGATCTTTGACATGTGATGACCAACCCTGTGTTATAGACGGATCAATTTCAGTCGGTTAAGCACCCCTGTTAACTAGATCTTTGTACGTTTCCTTAACATCATCTACTCAAAAGCCTATGTAATCGACACCTTCTCCCACTTGATAGTGAACATTAAATCTAGATGTTTCAGGATACCAATTTAGCTCCAATTGCTGTCCAGACTGCTCATCTCAGCTTAAACCAGACGCCTGCTCCATAGTTGGTGAAATTTCTTCTAGCTACTTCTTTTAATCCTAGAAGCTGTGTATAGAACTTTAAGGATCTTTCCAGATCAGTGACTCTAATTCCAAAGTAATCCTGAGATATTTTGCATTATTGAGACGTTTTAACAAGTTTGTATATCAATATGCTAATCCGACTTTTTCTTTCTTTGTTCTTGCTTCTATTTGTGGTGTTAACTCTACTAAATGATAGTCAACCTGGGGAAGGGATGATTTTATAAGGATGTCTTTTATTTCGTGATTCTCTATCAATGTATCAATCAGCTTCGTTAGCTCTTCTCTTGGTACAGCTGCTGATGAAGAGGTTTGAATTGAGTCTAACGCCTGAAGCTTCCAGTAGTAATTGAGAGCTTTACCTATTATCATTTGGGAATCGTAAACTATCCTACCCATTAAAGTCAGGAAATATTTTCCATTCTTTCTTCTTACCAAATCTGCTTTTGTCAACTTGGCCATTCTTGAGTAGTACTGCTTTAGAGTGAGTCCCATCTCTCTTACTTGAATCTCAGTTTCACCATTTGTAATAGCAATAGTGTTAAACAGCAGTAGAGATTTATCGTCAGATATTGCCTTTAGGATATCAGTCACAGAAATCAATTTTTCATAATCGCCCTGCTCAAGTGAATATTTCTAATAACAATGTCAGCCATGTCCTTTTTCATATAGAGTTTTCTTTTTCCAATGTCTTTAACCTGATCTTCTGGCGTACCAGCAGTATATCTTCCTTAATTAACAAAGTTAATTAAGAATTTAGCAGTGACAATAGGTAGTTCTTGTGAGAAAGAAAGGTTGACTTACTATATCGCCTGCATGAATTACAAAGTTAACACGTTTGTCATTGAATAATGAAATAGCATCCTGGATATTCTGCTGTTGCCATGAGTGTCTGATATCAACCACCAATCTTAATGTTAAACATCTACATCAACTTAGGAATCCCTAATTGTGGGTAGTGAGAGTTAGATCCAAGTAATCAGATGACAAGGGAGCTACAGCGTGTCAATAAGTCAATGAAAGTAAGAACGAAAGTACTACAAAACAAGCAAGCTTACTAATTCCCTATACTAGAACCCTAATCTTTACTATAACTGGAGAGTATTAGGTAAAAAGTAAGTCTCAAAACAGTAAAAGTATATTCTTATATCTATTACTACGTTATAATGGGGCATAGAAATATTTGAACATTGGAGACTAATAGTTGGCAAAAGCAAAAACAAAAAGATTCCGATTGTCCAAAGTTAGTGACGAGGGAAAATTCAGAAATTCTACTGGTCGTTTATTATAGCAATGTTTGATATAGAAATCCAATTAATACCCTATAAGTCTCCTTCGTTAATTAATTACCGAGGCTATGATAATAGAAAATGGGAAGAACAGAAGTCAATTCTGTTATTATATCCAATTCCGTTGTGTTAACAGATATCATCTGAATAGTCTATTGTTATTCAGTATTGACAGTAAATTACAGAATCAAGTAGGTGAGAAGAGGAAAAACGAAGACAACAAGTAACTCTTATG
>JBPCNB010000106.1:0-1379 GCA_051001675.1 Nitrososphaeraceae archaeon
AATATCAAATGAGCATTTAGTAGAAGAAATAACGGCTTTTATGGCGATTTAAAGACTTGATAGCAAAGAAAGCGGAACACTCTACTTTGAAATACAATACATATAAGATTTGAAACAGATTGCATAAACTAAAAACTAACTGCGTGTTATTATACTTAGGTTAAAGATAGCGAGTTGCGGTACATGCCAAGCGTGAAAATGAATAGGCCTTACTTTTCACGAGGAAAAAAGTGAATAGTTTGAGCTCGTCTGTGAATAGTTTAGAATGGCGTAGAAGCAAAGTACTAGAGTTATCTAGTCAAGGACATAGCCAGCCCGAGATAGCTAGGATATTGCAGATTAGCCAACCCACGGTAAACAGAGACATTGGTTATTTGAGAGGACAGGCTAGAAAGAACCTGCAGAAACATATCCAAGACAAACTGCCAGAAGAATATCAGACTGTATGGTTGGAATAAATCAAGGTGTTAAAGATATGTTGGGAGATTGTGAATAAATCTAGAAACGTGGATAACGACAATGGCAATGGTTAAACTATGACAGTAATAGACAACAAAACAGTATTGCAAGCATTAGCACTTATCAACGATAGCAACAAATACAAAATGGACTTGACAATAAATGGTGTTGTCATTACTGATGCTATCAAGTTTGTTCAGACAAATATGCAGAAACTAACTATGTCTACAAAGGAAGATAATGGTAGCAAAGAGAGTAATGAACCTGATTACAATGAAGACAAAGATCAGTTAGAAGAAGAGCAAGAAGAGGAAACTGGAGAAGTTAGTGAAGAGAAGACAGCAAATCAAGTTTTTTAATATAGGACAGACACTGTTGAAACTTCTTATATACCCGTGTGAAAATAGTCGAACAATATTCTAAAAATCTTAAGTAGTTTTTTGCATCTTTAAGGATGGGGAATGATAGGTTTAGGCCTAAAGTTCTTGTTTGTAATAACTACTTTCAGTATTGTTCTATTGTCTATTATTCCTTCTCAGTATCAGTCGACAAATGGTAGCTTGACGTCTTCAATGAACCAAACTGATTATTCTAACACTACTACTAACCAATCCCTAGTATCTGATAAGATTCAAACTAAAACCCAGATCTCAAACTCGACTTCGTGGATCACTAAACCACTTCAAAATAGTACAAATCAGAATTCTAATTTCTCTTCCTCTGTTCCAGCTCAGGCCACTAGTAATCTTGTAATCACAAATCCAGATCAGGAAGAACAACAACAACTGTTATCATCATCACCATTATTACCACAACAGCCGGGAAATGAAGGTATCCAACTACCAATACTACAGTCACTCGTCCAACAAGTCCAACAACCCGAAGTATTTTCACCTCCTTTATACCAACAAGAATCATCT
>JBPCNB010000107.1:0-1140 GCA_051001675.1 Nitrososphaeraceae archaeon
ATGTAGAGGATAATACGATCATAGATGCTCATACTACAACAACAACTAAGTTATTTGAAGAAGAAATAAAGTACTTGCATGATAACGGTTTTACCGTACTGACGATGGATGACTTGATATACGACGAACGGACTGATTCTTTAAAAATTAAAGAAGGTATAAACAATAGCAATACTGTCCCTTCAATGATTAACCGAATCGATTATAGTGAAGCAAGCGATAATGGCAGCGAGGACAACATTGAATACCAATAATGCCTGAAGTTATTTCTAATTTCTTTTTGGTCGGACCATTATCAAATTCTCTTTCTTCATATATGGGAGAACTGCATGTTTCAAGTAGATATGGGGCAGCGAAGGTATGCAGGATATCATAATAAATATCAAATGACCAGGATATCGACTTCGGATGTCTTTGTACATCCTCATGGATTCCCATATTCCTACCTAAGAAACGATAGTCTTTGCACAAGGAAAAACAGCAAGTTTTTTGAATCAGACGCATTCATAAAGCAAATTTTCATTAAATTATCGGAATCACTTCGCTACTCGGCGGAAAGTGGAAGAAGAATGAAAAGATTTGGAACACATGAGTTGACTTTTCCGGGCCCTACAAACTCTAGTCATGTTTCAATTTATTTGGATGAGGATAATGATATTATAGTTGTGAAAGGCTCCCAAAGATTGTAGATCATCGTTTGAAATCCTTACATTAAACTTTGGATCTATTGTTCATTGTTGTGAAGAACTAGAAAATATAGACAATGAAGAGTAATACGATAAACGGAACAAAGAGGTTCTGTCATATATCTAGCTGAATAAATCTACATCGATTCAATGGAATCAATATAGCAGGGTTGTTGGTAGGCACACTAATAGATGATGAAAGAAAAATTCTTGCCCATTTGCCATACTTCCGATAGTTTATTATCGATGGCGAAAAATATGATAAATGATGTCAAAATATAGTTAAAGCTAAAGTTTGCTATATGATCACCATAGATGTCATTTTATAGTAGCTGCCCTTCCATTTCCAGCTTTGTGGTATGTGTTTTAGCGATAGCATCTGAAAGAGATCGCTGTTCATTGAATTCTGAAATTGGTGGTTTCAACGCTATAGAATTAGCCGTAACTACTACCC
>JBPCNB010000108.1:0-2306 GCA_051001675.1 Nitrososphaeraceae archaeon
AGTTCAGCAACTGCCCGCTAGCATCTTTGTTAGCCTTTCCAATTATGGTTGATAAACCCATATCGTGAAAAGCTAAAGAAGTACGAGCTCCTGTTCTAGCTCGCTCGTCTGCTTCTTGCATCGAATAAGCTCGTCGTTCCTGATGTGCATAATCTTCAATCTTTTCAGAAATTACCAAACCACATTTGCTGCAAACTATCTCCCCTGATTCAGGATCTGTAATTGCTGTTTGATCCGTATTACATGTAGAACATGCCAGGATCTCTATCATTTTTCTCTATTAAAAATCTCCCTTATATTGCAATCAAGATAGATTGCATTAGGAATCTTTTATGTTTGGTGTGTACGTTGTATTGCAGTGTGTTTTTTGATTAACAATATAGAGGACAGGTATTTGGAGTGTCTGAAAGCACCACATCAGTCAAATTTATTAAATGTTTTGCAGCCTATTTAGGTGGTATTAGAGAAGGAGATGCTATCATATTAAAAGTCACACCAAAGTTTTACGCAACCTGGGAAGCATAAAGAATTCCGATGATCTAACCTAAACAAACTATGATCCAAAGAGACTTTTTTTGTGTTACATGACATGAAGGCAGCGTGAATGTAAACATAATCCTTCCTCCATTTTATTTGTAATTTAGTACCAAAGTCAAACGGGTTGCTTCACACTAGTATCAACAATAAGATAACTGTCAGGAAAACAATGGTCGTTGCGAGTATTAATCTCCTAAATGCAATTGGTCCCATAGGAAAAAACTTTGGGAATAGGTATTATATAAAGTAACCAAAAGACTTAGCAATAATGGAATCCAAGATACATGGATTTACTATAGCATAAAGACCTAGAAAAGGTTACATTGAACTAGTTGTAGCATAAATGTCAAAGGTCGACTGTGTTTGAAGACAATAATGTTAGGAAAAAATGGACCCCAAGTTTCTCGGATCGGACTAGGATGTATGGGGATGTCAGATTTGTATGGCAGCAAAGAGACGAGAAATGCCAAAGAAAGTATTGCAACCATCGATACAGCCGTGGAACAAGACATCAATTTCTTTGATACCGGAGACTATTATGGAATGGGTCACAACGAGCTGCTCTTAAGAGAAGCGATGAGAGGAAGACGGGATAAGTTCTTTATATTTGGTTCTTCACTGGCTTATTTGACCTCAATCGACAAAGTCGAGGATGGGGGGCAGACGATCTATGGCAGGTTTCACTCGGATCAATGGGGAGATTTCAAGACCTTTCTCCGATTCCATTTCGAAAATGGAAAGATTACGAAGATGATGTGGGCCAAACCGACTATTGAAGAATACTAAATACAACATTTTAGACCCTTTAAAATTGCTTATGTATTGTTGTCCTCTCAGCACTTTCAAGTAAAATCTTATTAGACTTTTGTTGGTATATACAATCATGGATTATGGAAAGCTATGTCAAGAGATTCTAAACCTTGATCCAAAGATCCGTTTTGCTGGGGTATGTAATGATACCGGAGAAACTAAGTTTGGCGGCCAACGTGAAGGTGTTAAGAACCTACTTTCACCTGAAGAAACAAAAAGATCAAATATACAAGCATTAGCTAGGTGGGCCTTACGCAACGCACTTTCTCCTAAGGTTGGAAAGGGAAGATATGCCATGGCAGAGTATGAAAAGGTTAAACGCATAACCATACCATTAGAGGACAATAGGCATTTACTTTTGGTTACAACAGAGGTGGATGCTGATCATGACAGAATAATAGATCAGGTTCTGAAGTTGGTTCAACATTCAAGTGATGGCTACGTGTCAAATGCCTGACAGAGATATAGAAACCTCTCCTTAGTTAGTTTGTCTTGTCTATTTTTTTATGTGTCTCTAGATCATCATGCACCTGAGACAATAGTCAACTTCTAGAAATCAATAAGAATGGTATTCCATTTTGTGTTTCCTCAGTTCCTCTTTTCCACCATCTATAACTATCCCACATTTATCGCAATTCACCTGTTTCGGGGGATCGTATCCTTAGTTGTTCAAGATCATATTTATGAGATCACTGTATCGGCTTTGCATCAAAAGATCATGTCATTCCTTGTCAACACAAAACTAAAAAATACCCACTTTAATATAATATTCATAAAGTGATGAGTACGTTTGTAGACGAAGATCCACAGCTAAAACAAAACAACGTTTCTAACCAACAGCAACAGCAAGGTTATTTTCCACTGTAAGCTTGATGAAGATATTCTTCATAAAGTGTCTGCTTAACAGCATCCGTTAAATCACTAGCTTCTCTACTGTCGTTTATTCCATTTTTCTCCAG
>JBPCNB010000109.1:0-1527 GCA_051001675.1 Nitrososphaeraceae archaeon
TACAAGCAAACATATTCATGGATATCTAGGCTTTGAAAACAGTTCACCACAGGAATTCATTCAAAAAGCTTGGAGGGATGTTCTCCAGCATAACTCAGTAAAGGTGATCAAAGAGAAAGTGACAAATGTAGATAAAGTTGCCGATAACAACAATATCAGCCTATTCGTGCTAAATTCAGATTCTGGAAAATCTATAGCAAGATCAAGATATCTAATTCTAGCCACAGGCGTATTGGATTCAAAACCTAATATCGGGAATTTTGATAAATTCGACGGAAACGGTGCCTGGCATTGTCCTTTTTGCGATGGATTTCAAACAGCGAATAAGAAACTGGCAATTATAACATATGGAAAAAATACTATTCGGTATGCAAAAGAGTTTCTAGGTTGGACTAAAGATATTACGGTGTTCCTACAAGGAAATTATCAGTTAACAGATAAGGATAGAAACGATGCTAAAACCTTGGGTATTAAACTAATTGAAAATGAAGATATTATAAAGATCTTGACCGACAAAAATGGATGCATTCAGAAACTCATATGTCGAGGAAGTCAATCTTATTACGTAGATGTGATATTCTACTACCTGGGCTATGAGGTTCAAAATCAAATTGCTAAACAGCTTGGATGCGAGTTAGATGAAGAAGAGGGATTTGTTAAGGTAAACAAGTCACAAGAAACGACAGTTAGCAACGTTTACGCCGTCGGAGATCTTGATACCGACAGACACTATGTTATATTGGCCGCGGCCAGTGGTGCTCTTGCTGCAATATCAATTTATGAAGAGATACTAAGAGATGCAATTAGGAATACATTAGAGAAAGCCTAACACTTCTCAGCGCATTTCTACTCTTAGATAGAATTTTTGATTTTCATGTCCTGCATTGAACTGTAATAGCAAAAAGGTTTTTTTGGCAATATCGCCAGCTCCATGAGGCCAAATCTCGCAAGGGACCCAAGATGGTTGATGAGTGAGCCCGTAAGTTGCCTGTGTATTAACCTAGATATCGTATGAATTTAGAATTTATTATCAAAAGAACTTGTATTTTGTCTTTGGGAGGCATCATATAGAATTATGTTCGTGGTACCTATTCGACGGTGTAACTCTTCCTAGTTGATTTTCCAGATTTTTCAAGATACTGCTACATTGATTATAAGATCTGAATACAATGTTAACTTTATACAAACTTGAACATATAAGCTGCACGAATCATGCACATATTATTTACAAGTTTCGGTAGGCTAGAGCCGATAGTCTTCAAATTTTGATTTCATACGTAATTGCCTCTTGCATTTAGGACAGATGAACCTGAGTTTGTTTTCAGGTTTTTGAACAGCATGATCAAGCTTTTAAATAACTAGTGCACCCATTTTATACAAATGAACAATATCGTCTTCTTATTTGCATCCACATTCTTATCGATATTTTTGGTGTCGACTGGTTTTGTGGCTCCTCTATTTGCACAGCAAAACCAGACAGCAAGCAATATGACCTCGACGCAGCAAAACGAAGGTATTGGTACTGCT
>JBPCNB010000110.1:0-6248 GCA_051001675.1 Nitrososphaeraceae archaeon
TTTCAGGGGTTCTCCTTTATTACCAAATACGCGTTCGTCTTTACAGTAGGCAGAGTCATGGTCTCCAACCATTTTAGAGGGATGATACACTCCACCCATTAGTCTTTAAATGCCAGCATTGTCTTTAAACGTTACTCAAAGTATCATAGCATTGCGGAAAATCAACTTTATAACTATCAAAATATACCGTAGTGAGGTGTTACATCTATAAATATTTTGTTGGACACCCTGCATTGATGAGCCAATCATTATTAGAGAATGAAAAGAAACTAGATATATATGAGTTGGTGTTGCTGAGGGAATCAAAGAAATGTTAGCTCTTAGAGGATTTAGCAAAGAGAAAATACTTAATTCAACGGTAAGCAATCTGGCCGAGACTCTCCAGATTGACTATTATGTGGCTTATCATTTATAATTCGGCAAAAAAAATTTAGGCATGCTAATGTAAGTCCTCCTATCAAATTGGAATTGAAGCTGTGTGTTACAGTATTTGTGTTACAATATATTATAACTTTACCGTGTTAGATATTTATTGGTTGTAACTTTACCGTATTAAGATATCACTATTTTTTCGTTCTTTAAATAACATTTGCTCTAATTTAACTTTTAGTACATTTTAATAAGTTTAAATCATAGATAATTAAGGAACTGTTCTTTCAACTCGCAACAGATTTAATAAACATACAGGTCATCGATTTTGGGAAATTTTTTTAACCGTTGTCTAACAAAAAGACTGCTATATAAATTCTTTTGATCAGTCGCGACTCATGATTAATATTTGGCTTATGTCATTTTATTAGCATGAATAGCATGAAACGCATGAAATTACGACATAACACTGATAAGTCTTGTTGAGGTATGATTTGTAAGAGGGAAATGTTTTGATTTATCATTTTAGTTTTGACTTTGATTGGAGCAAAAAATGTGCGGAATAGCAGGCATACTGAGCAAAAATAACCAAGGCGTAACTGAGGACCTTATCCTGATGTTATTATGTATGCATAATAGGGGTCCTGATGGGGTCGCAATCCAAGTTGGCGAGAATAAACCTAACACTATGGACTCTTCTGAATTATCTAGTCCTCATACAGAAGGAAGATTTGGCCTGGGTCATGTGAGATTGGCTATTGTAGGCGGTCAATTAGGAAAACAGCCATTCACAAGCTGTGACGGACGACTTACACTTGAACATAATGGGGAAATCTATAATTACAAACAAATAAGAAATAGCTTGACATCTGCACATAATTTTGTCAGCAGTTCGGACAGCGAAGTCATACTTCATTTGTTAGAAGAAAAACTTGCACAATCGGCAAGTTTATTGGAAGCATTAACAAAAATGGCAAGCACCTTAGATGGCGTTTATGGGATTGCAGTAAAAGATCATAAGACGGGGGAAATTGCACTTGTCAGAGACTTGCTAGGAGTAAGGCAGCTTTACTATAGTGACGATCCTGAACAGGTAACATTTGCTTCTGAACAAAAAGCAATCTGGCTACTGGGAGGCAACAAATCAGTACGGAGGGTGATGCCTGGCCATGCCGTTATCATCAGCAATAAAGGTTCATTAATGGAACATAGAATTGCCGAACCTCCTAGCAGTTTGAAATCTGATAAGAAGGATTTTAGATACAACACACTTGAACAGGCCTTGAAGGCATACAAGAAATCATTGGTTTCAGCAATGAGGAAGCGTACAGAGGGGCTTGACAGAATAGGAATAATTTTTTCAGGGGGTATCGACAGCGTGCTAGTAGCCTGGCTAGCCAAGGATTTAGTAAAGGAGGTAATTTGTTATAATGCTGGGACTCTTGATTCATCAGATATTCTTTTTGCCCGCAAAGTAGCCGATGATCTCCAATTGAAACTTGTAGTAAACGTTATCACCAAGCATAGTACTGAGGAAATGTTACCAAAAATTATTCATGCTATAGAACACAGAGATGCGCTTCAAGTTGAAGTTGCTCTACCTATTTATTCGGCTATGGCTATGGCCAAAAAGGACCATATTAAAGTAGTGTTATCTGGTCAAGGAGTAGACGAAATATTTGGAGGCTATCCATGGTATCCAAAAATAGTAGCAAGTGAAGGCTATTCTTCGCTACGGAATCACATGATTGAAGATTTATTCTTACTATACAAGGAAACGCTAGAAAGAGAAGATAAAACAACTATGGCACATGGTATTGAAATGAGGGAGCCGTATTTGGACACGCATGTCATCGACACTGCATTTGACATGAATCCAAGACTAAATGTCACAGGACCTGATGATACTCTTGGAAAACAGGTCCATAGAAAATTAGCAGCCGAATTGGGCATTCCCAAGGAAATTTCATATAGGAATAAGTCGGCGGCCCAACACGGATCAGGAATGCATTTCATTATTGACGAGATAGCCCGGGAAAATGGTTTTAATGAAAGTACTATTTCTTCTGGCTATCTGCGGCAGCTCGAAAAGAGAGAGCTGTTGGGAAGCTCTCAAAGGTACGGATTTAAATACGGTAATAAAGAGCTGTGGCAAACCTCTCCCCACATTCAGCTGTATTTAGACAAGATTTTTGAAGGCGTCTTTGGAAAATCAGGCACATCTATTGACACTTCTGACGAAGAGTATTTGTTAACCAATCGAATCATAAGAAAATCAAGGTAAGTTCTTTCAGGGCCAAGAAAGTAAACCAAAAACGTATCCTTACTTTCTGTTTGCGATATTTATAATCGAGTTTTCCAATTGCGCAAGTCTCAAAGGCTTAATCAAAACCTCCACGTGTTTGTTATCAAGAAAAGACATTTTAGTAATTTCTTTAGTAACAGTCTCGTAAGCGGTAACTATCAAAATGGCTGCGGATGGATATTTATTTAGTATTTGTAAAGTGGCGTCTAATCCATTCTTATCACTAGGTAACTTGTAGTCTATTATTGCTACATCAGGCCTGATTCTATCATAATCCGACAGGATTTCATTTGCAGTCGTTGATGTAGCCACCACGTTATACCCTCTGCCCAATAGATAATCTTTGTAGAGCAACAGGATATCCTGCTCGTCTTCAATAATCATAATGCTCAAGCGCTTCTTTTCTTTCTTAGCCATTCGTAAGGTGTCTTATTTTGTCTATAATATTACTTTAATGTCGCATTGTAGAGAACTAATACGATACATTAATGAATACTAAATTTTCGAACATTCCTGATAATGCAGAAAATAGCGTTCATCTTAAGGTTAATTAGTAATGAATGCAAATACAAGCCAAGGAAATACCGTTCTCGGTGTTCCTAACACGTAACACTAAACAATCATTTTTTGTCGTCCTTGTCATTAGGTCCATTCGGAATTTGTGGAAAGATTTTCTTTATGTCCAAGAATCTCTTCCTTAATGTAACTACACTTACGTTTCCAGATAACGATATTCTAGATTGACTTGTCTTCTCACCTTTATCTAAACATGCTCCGTAAAGCACAGCAACAGCAATTGCACATGGATCCTTCCCAAAGGAAATAGGATCATCTTTTACCTGTGACATCATTTGTATCGCGTGTCTTAGCGTCTTTTCGCTAATGTTTGCATTGTTGGCAATTCTAGCTAAATGTGTTGTTGAATCGATTGACGGGAGTCGAACCTTAAGTTTTCTTACTAATAATCGGTAACACTTGCCTGCGAAAATCTTATCTGCATCAGATATTTCAGATATTTCTTCTATGGTTCGTGGGACATTCATCTCTCTGCATGATGCGTATACACATGCTACCACAAAACCCTTTATCGATCGTCCTTTTATTAAATTCTGATCCAAGATCTTCCTGTAATAGTATGCTGATTTTTCGACTATAGTGTCACTCAATGAAAGCTTATCTTTTATCCTTATAAGAACAGCAAAAGCATTCTTTAGGTTTCTATGATAGCTCCTATTGTTGTTTGAGATCTTATTCCAACGCCTCATGCGCTGCATAGCTGAACGCTGCTCAACTCTTATTGCTACTCCATCCGCGTCTACGTTAGAGTATGAAATCATGGTAGAAAGATTTTTGTCATGATGAGCCAATGATGATGGAGTACCTAGATTCATGCTGCTCAGGTTCGTATTCATATCCAGCAATGGATCAACATATTCCCTTTCTACTGAAAGAACAACTCCACAACCGCTGCAAATTTTTTCTCCAGTTCCATGGTCGAACACTACAATTTCCCCTTTACAGTTCTCGCATTCTTCATTATGTTCTTCCTGTACTGTACTTGTCACTTTTGGTCCAGTTGCAAAATTCATAATCTAACTCCGAAACATTTTACTATTAAAAAGTAAGTATACAAAGCGATTATGTTATTAGCTTGTATTGCGATGTAACACAGATGGTTGCAGGACAACACATTTATTTTTGAGACACATATTGTATAATGTGCCTACATCAACCACAAGGTCTTTCCGTGTCGACACAGATTTAGCAAAAGTATTAGATGAAGAGTCTGAAAGGATGGGAGTTTCAGTAAACGCTCTGGTAAACATGATTCTTAAGCGGTACTCAGAGTTTACTCGATTTCTTTCTAAAATTGATTTGGTAGTAATAAACAGAGAATTGCTGAAATCACTGTTTGATTCCTATCCAGATGAAGATATTTATGGTCTGGGAGTAGCAATAGGAGAAATCATTCCACGTGATACAGTTCTTTTCTGGAAAAAGACATTAACTTTTGAATCCATCATAGAGTATATAGAGAAAATAATTTGTCGTTATGGCTATTTAGGCACCTACGATGAAACGGTTCAAAATAATAAAAAAATTATTGTCATAAGACATCGACTCGGACAGAAGGGATCCCAATTTTTACATGGTTATTTGAAATCTACCCTAAAAAGTACACTTAATTTGGATAGCTCCTTTGAACTTACAGAATCCTCAGTCAAATTGCAGATAAACAATTAATCAAGCTTCTAATAATGGCATATTATCAGATTGAAATTTTTAGGTTATAATAGAAATTTTAGTCTTTAATCCGCATCGGATATTGATCGAATGATATTATAATCCCCTAGTGAATTTTTAGTTGTGAAAATTAAAAATCACGTGATCAATCCGGCCTTATTGGTCATCGATATGCAAAACGGATTTGTAAGTAAGGGAGGCTCGTATGATTTAATGGGGTTAAATGTTTCCAAATATAGTGACGTAGTCCCCTCACTTAAACGACTTATAGCTTTTTGTAGGAAAGTCAAGATACCTATCTTTTATTCACAGGCTGTTAGAGAGGAGTCTGGAATTGACCTATTGACGAGGTCACATAGGATATTACCAAAATCAAGGGAGGAAAGGATAAAAAGAAGACCAATTTGCATCAGAGGAAGTTGGGATGCTGAAATCGTTGAAGAATTAAAGCCCAATTTCGATGATCATGTGGTCATAAAGAGGAGGGATTCGATATTTCAGGACACGGAAGTCGAAGTCTGGTTAAGAAGCTTAGGGATTGATTCAATAATTTTTGCCGGGATAGATACATCTATTTGCGTGGAGTCCTCCCTAAGAGATGCATTCAACCACGGGTATGACGTAGTACTGATTTCTGATGCAACTGCTTCTAATAACCTAAACCATTACAATTCGACGCTTGATAATATTCGCAATTACTATGGATTAGTTATGGACCTAGAAGAGTTTCTTGGTAATTCTGGCAATAATAACAGGCAAACGAGTACTACTTTTAATTAACACTACTTAGGTTATTGTTGTACCACGTACATGATGATTAGTTGTCAACTGGGTTAGATTTGATGCTATTACCTCAACCCTCCCAGCTGACCGTGTTTAGAGGCTTCGAGCAATTACTGCACCAACATTTAAAACCTAATGGGCTGCTGGAGCTCCATTAGATTTCAATAATTTTGTCAAGTCCTGTGTTGCAGTTAAACATTGATTTTGACGCCCCACGATTAAAAAACATCTCCCATTGGTTACAATTGTTACCTCATACATTTTATCATGTACCGCGTCAAGACAATCCGTATGTCGGGATAGCAGCTCCATTTATCACTTTAGAATCTGAAGAACAAAGAAATAATACGACATTCGCTAAATCTTCTGGAGATAGCCATTTACTAACGTCAGCATTTGGCATCGCCCTTCTGTTCGCTTCAGTGTCAATTGTTGTTGGCAAAATGCAGTTTACGTTAATTTTGTCTTCTCTAAACTCTTGGGAGATTGAATCTACAAATCTTATTAGTGCTGCCTTTGATGCGGCATATGCAGAATCATATCCGTC
>JBPCNB010000111.1:0-1753 GCA_051001675.1 Nitrososphaeraceae archaeon
TTTGTTTGGTTAACGAAGCAATCTAAATCATATCAAAATCCCAAGTTATGTATATGCTAAAAATCTTGTGGATATAGTCGCAACTCTAACCAGTTTAAACTAGGTATATCGTATCTTGCGAGATTAGTTATTCAAATGACTATATCAACGAGTTAAAGTTCCAAAAATCTTTTGAGAGGAATTACCTCATAGTTTATTTTGTGATACTGCTTGGTTCTATAGTCCACTCTCTCTAAGCATAGTCCTTCCTTATAGCATCCTTTTAGCAAGCTCGCCACGGTTTGGTTGCAACTCATCATACGCCATTTAAATAAGTGGAAATGAGTGCTGTATCTATCTCTTCCATAATACGAAGTGAGAATATATGTTAGATTCCCCAGAATCTATCAAATGTTCCATATGTGGTAGAATTCGGACGGCTATTGCAGACCCTGACTCTGGTGAGATTGTTTGTAGCAACTGTGGCATGGTGATTGCTGAAACGAATCAGGATGATGTTAATCCAGAGAGACGCGCATTTACCCCCGAGGAACAAAGTGCTAGAACAAGAACTGGGGCTCCTACGTCCTTGTCACGCCATGATAAGGGCCTGACTACGGTAATTGGAAAAACTAACAAGGATGCCGCTGGCAGGGAACTGGATGCTAATGCACGTTCAACCTTTAAGAGGTTAAAGACTTGGGATATGAGAACGCAGATTGATTCCTCAACTAACAGGAATCTGTACAGGGCTTTCTATGAGCTTAACGTGTTAAAAGATAAACTTGGATTGTCAGATGCGATAGTAGAGAAGACTGCTTACATATATAGAAAAGTAGAAAATAGAGGATTAGTCAAGGGAAGAACTATTCCTGGAATGTTGGCTGCAGCGATATATCTGGCCTGCAGGGAAGCGGGAGCACCTAGGACACTAAAGGACATTACTCGTATCAGCAATACCAAACGTAAAGGTATTGCCAGAAATATCAGGATACTAACAGTTGAACTGGGTATAAAACCGCCTGTATTTGATCCTATGAAATGTATTGTCAAGGTAGCAAATACTGCTCAGATAGGAGAAAGAACTACGCGTCATGCATTTAAAATGATGAATGAACTATTGAGGAGAAAAACAGCTAGTGCAGGAAAAGACCAAATGGGTTTAGCTGCATCAATACTGTATATCGCCTGCAAAGTGACAGGAGAGCGTAAACCTCAAAAGGTAATGGCTAGTGCAGCAGGCGTAAGTGAAGTTACCATTAGAAACAGAGTTAGAGATCTAGCAAAAAACCTTAACTTACCTACAGTATGATGATGTTTAGAAAAAGATATGGTAGTACTATTTTTTAAGTAGTCATAAAAGGGCTCTGTAGTCGCAGTTTGACAGCAACTTCTACAACTAGCCACATTTGCTTGCATATTTAGTCATGACAACATTCTTACCCTCTGGTCACTCTCTTTTTTACTGTTTATTTCTTCTCTGGTCATCCGGAGGTCCATACAACAGATCTTTCTTTGGCCCATCTATCATTATAGGTCCATATACAATCGTTCGAATATCCTCGTCTTCTATCAACCTTGCACTTATTTCCAACATCTGCTCCGCTGGTATACCTGAAGAAATTCCATCATTATCCAGCGCCTTTAAGGTCCAAAAACACTTACTCCTCTATTTATGATATTGAGGCTGTGAAATACGACTTTACCATAATTTGATAGAGTATAATGCCCCCTTTTCTTTGATACCAAGCCTGTCTTGTTCACCAATCTAGAC
>JBPCNB010000112.1:0-5233 GCA_051001675.1 Nitrososphaeraceae archaeon
GCTATGGACGGCTTGACGGTTTAGGAAAGGATAATAGGTCGTGATATTATGAAGCACAGTCTAGAAGATACCTATATTAATAATTACGTTAAATAGTGTCTGTCATAGGCTTTTATGTCGAAGAAAATACGTGTTGCCATTGCAGGAGTCGGTAATTGCGCCTCCGCTCTCATTCAAGGCACCCATTACTATATTGGAAATAAGGATGACTCGATAGGTCTGACTGCCTATAACCTAGGTGGCTTTGAACCAGGAGACATCGAATTTGTAGCTGCCTTTGACGTTGTGAATTCTAAAGTAAATAGGGACCTTTCTGAGGCAGTCTTCTCACCTCCTAACAATACTCCAAAAATTTCCGATATTCAGAAACTTGATGTTACAGTAAAGAAGGCTGAAGTGTTAGATGGTGTTGGGAGGCATCTTAGTGAAAAGGTTAAGGTTTCGGACGAACCGGCAGTAAATGTAGCGGAGGTCCTGACGGATTGTAAAGCCGACATCCTCCTGAATTATTTGCCTGTAGGAAGTAGACGTGCGACCCAATTTTATGCCGAGAAATGTCTCGAGGCAGGTGTAGGATTCATAAATGCAATTCCTGTGTTCATAGCTTCTTCAACAAAGTGGCAGCAGGCATTTCAAAGTAGAAACCTCGCATGCGCAGGAGATGATGTGATGAGTCAGCTTGGTGCGACTGTTGTACATAAGACTTTGGTGAAACTTTTTGTTGACAGAGGTATAAAGGTGGATCAAACTTACCAGCTCAACATAGGAGGAGACATGGACTTTTACAACATGTTAGATGAGGAGAGACTAGAAGATAAGAGAATAAGCAAGACAAGTGCAGTAAAAGCGATGGCACCCTATGAAGTACCCATGAGAATAGGACCTTCCGACTACGTCGAATTTTTGCGTAACGACAAGGTCTGTTATGTGTACATAAAAGGTAGGTCATTTGGAAACATCCCAATAGAACTCGATCTTAAGCTACACGTGGTGGATGCCTATAACAGCGCGGGTATTATGATTGATGCAATCAGAGGATTGAAACTAGCTATGGATAGGGGTATAGCAGGTCCGATAGAAAGTATTTCTGCTTATTGCTTTAAGCACCCGCCAGTACAAATGGCGTATTCAACGGCCAAAGAGAATTTCATGGAATTTGTAGATGGAAAAAGACAAAGATAGGCGAGTCGTTCCTAACTGGGCAGGGGACCAAACAAAAACCTCTTAAACTTATTGGGATAAATTTTTACGCTTTTGTAAGTGTATTGGACATTTGATGTCATGAAGTGTAGCTGGCATGACAAACATTGCTTGAATAATATTACAGGGCAGGTTCAGAAGTAATTATCAGTTCATGTTTGCAAGAGACAATGTTAATTGGCTAAGAGAAAGCCCAACAATGACACGCTTCGAGAAATCTTCTATTTCCTTTACCAACTTTCGGGTTACATCCAAATGCTAAATTCTGGTTTGGAATTAGCTTAAAATGCACGTTCGTGGCGGCATGGACTTTAATCCTCATTCCGCTTCGATACCGCGGTCAGTTTGCCCGTCAAATGCCATGCACATAACAGCTCGTTTCTTTCACAAATTAATTTGTTTTGTTAAATACGATATGGCAATCATCTGCGTCAACGAGTACCTGAATTCCTGACTTTATGCGTGAAACTGATTCTGTTTGTCTTCCTTCGGTATTTACTGCTGGAATCTCCGAAATAGCGCACGCAGATGCTGTGATAATGTCGATGCCGTGGGTACATATGATTGCCGAAGGAGCGAATCCGTGCATTTTTAATGAGTATAACACATATGCACCTACGCTGCTACCTACCGCATTTGGAAAAATCAAGACTTTTGACTTTAGAGACTTACCATACAGATCATGATCTGGATCTTTAACAATTCCGGTCTTAGGATCTAGCATTGTCAGAAAATTAAGTGGCTGCTTAGTAACTAGCGATCGCCCCCGAGCTAACCCTCCTACAATTTTTCTACAGACAATATATGAGTCGATAGAATTTCAACCCTTCTTTATGCGGAATAATCTTTCACAATTGTTTTCAGATCCTTGAGGCAGACACTAACCTTATTCGAATATTTCAAGTAGTACGCGGCTTTGATGCTGTTTGTTATGACGGAGTCGGTATCCTTCTTGCTGATCAAAGGGGTAAGGCAACTACAAGAATCACAGATAAACTTGCAACCGGCCTTAACTAGCTTATTGGCAATACCAATACTCGAAGCATTACAGTGTACAGCTCTTGCGCAAAATATCATACAACGTTTCTTGAATTTTCTGCCATTCACAAGACTTGCAAGATAAGACAGATCTTTCATCCCGAGCTGTGGGCTACCGAGCACAATAGCATCTCCGTCCTCGGATGTATTTAGATCATCTTTAATCGAGTTAGCGTCTTGAGATTCATAGGTAATTACTTCCTTTCCCTCATTTTGGGCAACTGTGAACATACCGCATGAGCCCGAGGTACCCAGTGCTGCCGAAAGTGATTTTGCTCTCCTGAGATCTGGTTGAGTGATTCCAACAAAATTAACACAACTTTCTTTGGTCACTTTACCTGCAAAATAACCAAGTAAACCCCAATCTATCTCAGTCTGGGGAGAAAAAGATGGCCTGACAGATATCTTAGCCTTCCTTCCTTCTTCAATCCTTAGGTCTGACAAAGGTGCCTTTCCTGTGACAGAACTTGCCAGGGCACTGAGCGCACTCTCCTTATTTGTGAAGAGATCTAACATGGAATTTGAAAAAATCGCCGCGCTACTTTCAGCAAAACTTACAGGTGATCGTTTTGGAACTGAAAATAGTTCATACGGGATGCAGGTAAACGAAGAGACTACCCCCATTCTCTCAAAAGAATTCACTATTCTCATTTGTTTACTTAAGAAGTTTTGAGAAAGATCTGTCGACATCGTTCTGTCAAAGCCCATAGGATTTATAGTAGTTTTTACCTTTACTCTAGCTTCTTCGCTAAATTTTTCTAGGAAGCTTACTCCAGCATCACCTATAGTATTGTAATTGACTCCGGAGAGGTGAGCCCATTTTATGTTAGTTAGTTTTTTTGCTTCCGTAGCTTCTCCAATTGCCACCAAAATCCTATATGCCGCAGATAGGGTCGAGCCATAGTCACCCTTAAGTCCCTTTTCCTCCTCCTTTGTGAGTTGCATTCGTTATAGCAAGCATCGGTGATAACGGTATAAGTATTTATAATAAATAACATTAAGTTATCTACTCGTAAGTTATTATCACAGCACAATTATAGAGAAGTCTTGCCCTTTTCGAGCACGTTTTTTTATCCAATAAATTAGTCATAAAGCAATCGGCTGAACTTAAGTAAGAATACTTTTCAGATTCAAATAAATAAATAAATAAATAATGTTCCTTTCCGCTATAATGCTATGGAATGTGCAGTTTATGATACCTACGTGAAAAGAAAAGACGGCAAGACTATGCATTTTGACGTGGTTGTCGAAGCAAATACCCCCCACGAAAAGGCAATTGAGTACGGAAAGCAATATCTGGCTAGTGTAGGTCAAGAAGGTCAGAAGATGACACAGGAAGAATGTCAATTTTGTCACGTGCAGGACGCGCCTCCAATGGTAAAAAATGACATCGAATCGGCAGGATATTTTATTCAAAAGATGGAAGGATGTACCTAGGAAAGCGTCAATTTTTTTTGCTATTTTCCGTTGGAAATCGTTCCTAGGTAGTGTATTGATATTAGGACATAAAAGGTCAGATTCGTTTTTGTGTTAAAAGTTTATTGCAGATTGGTAATGTAGGTAAAGATGGAGTTTGAATATAAATTAGAAATGAAGTGTACCCGTACCTATTAATAGCATAACCGTTTGTTTAAACCAGGGGATGAGGTGACATTATGCTGCTCCAGTCTGAGTTACAAGCAATGAAGATCTCGCGACGAACCGACCCATTATATTTTATTGTTCTAATGCTTTACATGGTTAGTGCACGGAGCTTTTTTTGGCCGAGCAACACTTTTTTGCGGTTCACACACAGTGGATTCCAAAATAATATTAAATATTTCCCTTATGTATTGTAGCAAAGATGAAAGACAATGGAAATAGAATACCATTACCCTGTTTATAGACCGCCATCTGAGGCTAATTCCTTAATATTCCAGGTTACTCTCGGTTGCTCTTTTAACAAATGTTCATTCTGTAATATGTATAGAACAAAAGAGTATCTGGAACGACCGTGGGATGAAATAAAGACGGAGATTGACCTTGCTTCAAACGCTTACCCCCAAACTAGGAGAGTATTTCTCGCAGATGGGGATGCCCTAAACCTCCCTACAGATAAGCTGATTCGAATAATAGAATATCTTTATCTTAAAATCGCCAATCTGGAACGGGTAGCATGCTATGCGATGCCCAAAAATGTACTTCAAAAAAATGCCGAAGACATGGACAGGTTAAGATCTGCTGGACTTGGAATGCTATACTTGGGGATAGAAACTGGAAACGATGCCCTGTTAAAGAAAGTTACCAAAGGGGCAACATGCAAAGGGATTCTCCAAGCTTGTCAAAAGGCTAAGTCCCACAAATTCATCCTGTCCTGCATGGTGATTCTCGGACTAGGTGGGAGTAATTACACAAAGCAGCATATCAATGACACTGCAAAACTTGTAAGCCTTGTATCTCCAGATTACTTGGCAGCGCTGAATTTGCAACTAGAAGACGGTGTTTATGAGGAGTTTATGTCTAAATTTGGCGAACATTTCAGCCCCTTGCAGGATATGGAAATTCTCGATGAATTAGAAAGGCTCATATCAAATATCAACCCTCAAAATGCAATAATATTTCGTGCAAATCATGCCTCAAACGTTTACTCTCTGGGAGGGACTTTGCCCGACGACAGAAAAAAGTTGTTGTGTCTTCTTAAAGAATTGAAAAGCCGTCCAGAGATTCTCAAGCCAAAAATTCTGCGTCGATTCTAAGCCCTCGCATAGTCATTTAAATTTCCATGAAGGGAATCCCAAACAGTTTTCCGTAGTGTTCACGCGTTACTTCTTACATACTTCCCAGATAAATAATAATTGAGGACGGTACATGATGCTTAGAATTAAGAGGCAGGTATCATTTCAATATCCATCAGTGATGACCAAGGATAAAGGTTTTGAAGGTAATTAGCGGAGGATTATACTACATGGGAAAGAATAACTAGTTCTTCATTACTATGAGATGCACTTGTATATAG
>JBPCNB010000113.1:0-14907 GCA_051001675.1 Nitrososphaeraceae archaeon
TACTGATAGTTCATTATTACAGGGGCTCCAGAAATACCATATTTGGAGTGATCGGTACGTTAGTGCTAGAATGAATTACAATCCGAAAAAACCTATGAGCTTAATATTGCTGCGGGTTTACAAGTTAGACAATCCATTTGAAGTAGATGTTAAGTCAGAGTGGCTTGGGTGCAAATCATGGATTTCCATTGAATCCCACCTTTCTCAATTAAAGTCTCTAAATCTCCTCGAGCAGCAAGGTCAACGATACATTGAAGATCAACGTAATCATACTAATTACAATAATAACGATAGCAATAATGGTAATACTCGTCAAAATAGCACCCACCAAAATGAGCGCCCGTGTTTAGAGGACAGCAAATTTGACAAAATCGTATCAGAAATCGAGGAGCTCCTAGAGTAGTAATATGAAATATAGGAAATTAGGCAAAAGTGGAATTAATGTAAGTGAGATAGGATTCGGAACATGGACTATCGGTATGGATTGGTGGACTAAAAAGATTGACGATGACCAAGCGGTAAAGATGTTAAAAAGGGCATATGACTTAGGCATCAATTTTTACGAAACAGCTGACGTTTATGGAAAAGGAAAAAGCGAAAAATTGCTTGCTCAAGCCTTTAAGGATATGAACAGTGAGGAAATAATCTATTCTACAAAATGGGGCTACGACATCTATAATGCGGATCAAGTAGGGCATAATGAATTGCCCCAAAAGCATAAGCCTGAATACTTACAATTTGCGCTACAGCAAAGTATGAGCAGGTTACAGGTTGACCACATAGATGTATACAGTCTTCATAATCCAAAAATGAATACTATACAAGACGATCAATTGTTTTTGTCTCTCGATAATCTAATAAAGACAGGCAAGATCCGAGGCCATGGTGTCGCATTGGGTCCTGCCATTGGTTGGGAGAAAGAGGGACTTGTAGCCATGGAAAACAGAAACATAACATGTCTTCAGACCGTTTATAATATTTTGGAACAAGATCCAGGGCGAACTTTCTTAGACTCGGCAAAGCAGAATGAAGTTGGATTACTAGTGCGTGTCCCTGACGCATCAGGCGTATTGACGGGGAAGGTCAATGAGAAAACAGAATTTGACAAAAATGATCATAGAAGCACCAGAAAAAGAGATTGGATTCTCCAGGCAATACAGAAGGTGGAAAAATTAAAGCCCCTATCTGATTCCAATGGTTGGAATATAACAGAGTTGGCCATTAAATTTATTCTATCTCGAAAAGAGGTATCAGTAGTATTGCCTACCGTCGTCGATGTGGAAGAAATTGAGATGTTTGCAATAATTTCAGATGGTAAATATTTAACGGGAAACGAATTATCGCAGATAACAGAACTATATAACAACAGTTTTTTTGTTTAAATGATTTAATGATGCTTAGCCGATTGCCCTTGCTCCAGTTAGCGGCTAGTGAACTTGATAGAAATCCAGGATAACTTCCAGCGTTTTAAGAGCCGGGGCTAAATTCTAATCGACGGGTAAGACGACCCAGATGAGGATGACGGGTTGGCAGATTGCTGTAAAGAAAGCAACTGCTTGATTCCATTCTCGACATCTGGCCATCTAGGTTCATAACCCAGTTCTGATCTGGCAAGGGAAATGTCTGCCATTGTGTGCTGTACATAGTTATTTATCGGATTTTCAACGTAGGTTGGCATTATATTAGTGCCCAACTGTTTGTTTATAAGGTAGACTACGTGGTTAAACGAGGTTTGTATCCCAGTTCCAACATTATAGATGCTATATTCAGGGACTTCATACCCTCTGTCATCAATATTATTCGCCGATCTTTTATGCTGCTTTTTTCTCATTGCTAAGATATTTGCATGAACCACATCTTCTACGAATGTAAAATCTCGAGTCTGGCTTCCATCTCCATAGATGAGAGGGCTCTTTCTCCTTTCTGCAATATCCCAAATAAACTGAGAAATATTATTTGCAAATCTGCCTTTGTGTTTTTCATTTGGTCCATAAACGCTAAAATACCTAAGACCGATAGAACTTAATCCATATTCAAGACAGTACGTTTGGGCTATCATTTCCCTACAATAGAAAGATGATTCATAGAAAGTCTTGGGGTTTATGCTAGTCGATTCCTTATACGGGGTAGGAAGGCCATTATATAGAGAAGAAGACGAAGCATATATCACCTTTTTCACCCTGTTCCTCTTTGCTGACTCCATAATATTCATGAAACCCATTACATTAACATCGACGCCTCTTCTAGGATCATCTACAAACATAGGTGATGAGCTCAAAGCAGCCTCGTGAAAAATGTAGTCACAGCCTTTACTAAGTTCTAGAACTAGATCATAATTCATTACAGAACCATTCACTAATTTTACTCTGTTTGATACATTTGAAGGCGAACCGAGGGACAGATCGTCTAGAGCGATCACTTCACCATAGTTAATACTCTCTGGGCCATCGGCATAATTTTCCTGTTCTTGGCTCGTCGGCCGTTGCTCCACTGGATGTTCTCTTTTGGCTCCGATCTCATCTATCAAAGCATTGGCCAAATTAGAGCCTATGAAACCAGCTCCGCCAGTTACTAAAATTTTCATCTAATAAAGTGCGAATGGGTATATTGACTAAAAAACATTTCTTAACACGAGATATTGACGATATTTTAGACCTAGTGTTATATTATAGTATATTTGTGCGGGGAGTAGATATTCTTTAAATGCATAGCCTAATTTTTATCGCCTATATCGCTCAACATAATTCTATATTCGGGCTGTTAAGTTGTTTAAGATCATGGAGTTAAGTTAGAAAAACCTAGAGTCCCGAACATTAGTATTAAACCCTTAAAGATAAGTTTTAATTGATGAAACGTACCACGACCGATCAGAGAGACACACATTGACAGCATCATCACTACAGGCAGAGCATATTGACAAAGTGGACAAAGAACTACTGAATGAAATACAATGGTCTTTCCCTCTGACCGAGAGGCCCTTCCTTGAAATTTCGAATCGGTACAATTTATCAGAAGACGAAGTCTTGAATAGGATTACTCGCTTGAAAAAGCTCGGGTTGATAAGACAAATAAATGCCATTTTCGATACAAGGCGTCTGGGTTATAAGAGTGCATTAATTGCCTTTTCAGTTAGAACTGACAAACTCGAAGAGGTAGCCGCTCAAATAAACAGACATCCAGGAGTCAGCCATAACTATGAGAGAAATCACGAATACAATCTGTGGTTTACTCTAGCCGTACCTCCAAATGACAACATGAAAATAGTTCTGGATAAGATGTCTATGCTTGATGGAGTGATAAAATATAGACTTTTGCCAACGCTGAAACTTTATAAAATTGGAGTGAGGCTAGACATGGTTAACAATGATGCGCAAAAGCCCGAGCCTACCGACACTGTAAAGGAGCTCAACTCTGCCAAGTTTTCACTAACCGAACAAGATAAGGATTTTATCCGAGAATTACAGAAGGATATAGAACTCATACTAGATCCATTTAATAAATGCGCTGAAATTCTTGGTGTGACTACAGCTGAACTCTTCGCGAAAGCGAGGGAATATGAAGCTAATGGTGTAATGCGAAGGTTTGCAGCCATATTGCGCCACCGTGATGCGGGCTTCTCTGCAAATGGTATGGTGGTATGGAAGGTGTCCGGGAAAAAAATAGACGATGCAGGTTACAAGATTGCCTCATTTCCGCAAGTAAGTCACTGTTATCAAAGACCTACTTACCCTGATTGGCCATTTAGTCTATTTAGCATGATTCACGCGCGGACAATCCAAGCAGCCGAAACAATCGCAACCGAAATATCAAACACTGTTGGAATTAATGATTACAGAATTCTATTTAGCTCAAGAGAATTTAAAAAAGAGCGTGTAAAATACTTTGAAGAAGAAAGAGGAAATATGGGACATGAACAAAATAAGCAGAAACTGCAAAAATAGCGAGTATAACAATGCTAGTGATTATCTTTCGCGTTAAGGTCACTATTTCTTAATTCCTTTCTTGCTTACATTTATTATCCTATGGATTTATGAGACGAGGTCTGACCTCAAGCCCTCCAACCAATAATAGGACGGCTCAAGTAAAACCTTCAGTTAATTTCCACCGGCCTTGCTTATTTACTATCTAGACTGTTCTATACTGTGTATACTATATAATCATATAACAAAAAATCTTTGACAATTTTTTTGCCATGCCGCATTTGTTGGCCTTGAGACATTTTCTTAAATCCACTGTTAAAACATGTAGTTAGAGAATACGCAAGATAGATCGCCTGGGTGTTTCTGAGTTAATTATCGATCGATGTTAACACAATTCCCTTCTAGGTCATTTCTAACTATAACATCTATTTGCTTTTATCCAGTTACTTGAATCTAGGAAAGAAATCAAGGCCAGTTAGCCATCACTTACTTTCTACACTCCTTATTTGTGTATTCTCTACAGGTACTATCATGCCTCCAACTCCCATTAAAAAAAACTTCTAGATGGGAATAATTATCCCTGTCAGTTACAACACGCTGCTGACAATTTTTGGGATTATGTAAAGACGCTCGCCCTATATTCCCGCTAGAATAATTCACCATATTACCATATTACAAGCTGGTCTCACATAATAACCACTCTATATTTTATACTATCCTACCAATGTAATCAATGTTGATACTAGATTTACTGAGAATGGAGGCAAGAGTATTCTGTTGTTTTCCAGTTCATTTCTACATCTTTGAGGGCATAAAAGGTTAGTCAGCACATAGGGGCATTGAGCGGGGAGCGGGATTCAAACCCATCAGCCACATGGGGGGTTCTTCACTTGAATCGAACCTTATGATATCTCCCCCGTCATACTATCGCTAGCGGAAAAAATAGAAGCGTCACCAAGATGCATTTCTTGCTATGTGGATCATGCTTCTGGTGTGACTCCCAATCTAATAACAGCGACACAAGCCATATAATCACTCAATGTCCCGGATGTAACAGTAACGACGTAAGATAGATGCCTCTTTTACATGACGAGGTTTCCGCTCATCTTATTTAGATAAAAGAAAAATGTCATGTTACCTTAATAAGGTTAGGAGTGCGGATCTCTTGTATGGCTGGAGTGGCTAACGGGAAGAGTACGACAGTGACACCACTAACATTGCTACCGATAGACGAATGCGAAGAGTGGATAGGGGAAATTCTGGATTCCACAAAAGATTCTGGCTTTGAATATGTAGCAGACGAGGGTAAGGAATTTTTGATCTTCAATACAAATGATTTCCATGCCGACACAAAGGCATTATACAAGATAAGAAAGATTACCGGAATGAGATTAGCTCAGATTAGTACTCACAATCGCAATACTCAGTTATGGTTTTATAGATCAACCCGTCAAACCGATAAGAAGATTTGACTATTTATTTAGAGGGTTTTGCACGTCCTTGCCAGTGACCTGCTTAGATTCATTACGTATATAGAATCTTATGATATACTGGCCATCTGAAGCGAATGGACGTATGTCAGTCAGGTTTTCATGATCAAGAACTTCAAAAAAGACTGGTGAAAGTTCCTGTCGAGGGAGGTCAGAATGTAATCCTGTGCGATTTCTGTTTGTCTAGAATTATGGAAGCTCAGCAACAGGGAGGAGATCTGACAATGACTGTTTTATACCAATGGGCAAAAGAATGTGGTGACATTCCGCAGCTGCCAGAGTGTTTAAGGAGGGATTGTATGAATCGAAGCCACCTAGTCCAGTTTCTAAATCAACAAGTTCTCCTGATAAGAACTACAAACGTACATTTCCCTAAGATCCTGCTGAATCCCGATGAGAAAGAGAGATTTATTCGGATAGTAGAAGAAAATAAAGACTCTATGGAGTATGTTTTAAACGACGAATGGAGCGATAAAGAGCGAAAAAATATTGCGTTAAGATTATGGACTGGTTGTCTTTGTGCAGCTACGGAGTGCAGACAAACTTCTGTTTCCGAGCACAATCCCGATGGTACCGCTAAGAGAGAAAGCCCTTACACTCCAGAGATGCGAGCTGAGAGTTTCAAAAAGATAATGATTACGAGTCGTGAAGATCCAATATATGAGGCGGGAGTGGAAGCGGCTCCTGTTTGGGAATTAATAGAAAACGCAGTAGGTGACAAGAAAATGTACCTGGATGGAATACCGAACCTATATGACTCGCCTGTTACAAAATACCTCAAAGATAGAAACAAGATTATCATTTCCGCAGAAGATATAGAGATTAATAAATAAACTCAGCAAGTTTCCACAGACTGGTAGATTTCAATGGCTGGGTTTATGTATTCGGGCACTTTTATATATAGTAAAACCGACTTGGATAGGCCTTTTAACTAAAGAGCATGGAAGTATACCCTACAATTGTTTGAGACCGATAATCTATTGGACCCGGGGGTAGTAGCCAGAAGCATGCGAAACAAATTTAGAAAAAGGTATCGCGCTTACCTAAATTAAAGACGAAGATTGTTTACCAAAGAACGCTTTAACGTTTGGTCTATACAGATAGTAGATAACCACACCGTGAATGATTATGCTAATTATCGATCCCACGTTCCCAGCGACAATTGAAGCGATGGCCACAATGATTCCTATCACTGATAATATCAAAGTAACAGTCCATGCCCATCGTTTACCTGTCCACAAACCATAGGCCATAACAAAATACGCAATACCCAATGCCAAAAGTATAATGCCTATTCCAACTATAAGAAGAACTGCTCCACTTGCAAGAAATACTATTCCGCCGATTGCTGTAAGTATCGCTATTATTGTAACGCCCAAAGGTCTGTGTTTCTGACTTTCCATATTTTGTATTTTCGTAACAATAGTATTTAACATTCCAAGAACATTTGATAGGATTTAACTTATCTAAGGTCAATTAGACACAGCAAATTATCATGTGCCCTGGTCTCTCTTCCCTTGTTTACCTGCTTCCTCTTCGATTACGGGATGACTAACTCTAACGTGTTCATTGCAGGTGAATCATATCGTCACGAGAGGATCTCTCATGGTTACAGGTATAAAATACAATATTTGTTCAACAACATGGGTAATTTACAAATAAAAAAAGTCCTCTATTTTTTTAATTTGCCACTAGCATGAGACAATGAGTCACGATAAAGGTACAACAATCGATATCTCTTTTGGAAAAAACTGACTCTATTTCTAATCCGTCATATATCAATGCATTTAGTGTAAAAGATGTTTCTGAAATCTTGTCGGAAATATGGTTCGTCTTTTCCATCTACATATTCTCTAACTTATCCAAAATTGAATTTATAAGTAATAAATCATCAGTTAGTCTTCTTCGCTTGTTCAGAATTCGATGCTTGAGAACATATCTGTAATTAGTGGAATATTGTTTCAAATTGTTCTTACTCACGTCTTTTAAAAAGGCTCTTTCTGCTTCACTCAGCATACTTACTCCCTCTGATACAAATATTGTGTCATGACAAAATCATTATATATCTTACTGCATGTTGTAATCACGTAATAATAAAACATACAGGCAACAATAAGCTCTGTTAATAGAATTTTACAGTGATTGGTAAGTGATGAGCACTGAGAATTTAGCCTCTATTGTAGCTGGCTGGAGGTTGATAATAGGAATGAAGTTCTATGACAACTGACTATAATCTAACTGCTACTTTTTGTTTCAAAAACCTGATATTATAATTGTGCCTTTTTGTGTGACATGATATGAGCAAGAGCAACCGATTAGTTTTCGTTTATAGCCTGGCGATATCCCTGGTTTTGTTTTATATTTTTCAAAGAACATCTATGCCGTTATTGTTTAAACTAGAACAGGTTGGTTATGATCTTCATAATATTAACTTCTTTTTTCTCGTCGTGTTGGTTGGACTATTATCATTATCTTATATTAAAAGAAGAAAAAGAATCAGACTTGTTCTCAGTCTATTTTTCGGATTGTTAAGTTATGTGTGCTGGTTTTCGCCAGCTTTATGGTGGTCCGAATATAATGTGAGTTTTTATGAACAGAGATTCCTCGCAGTAATCCTCCTAAGTATCGCACTATGGGTCTTGGTTTCAAAACCTTCTAAGGAGAAAAGAAGGCAGTTTTCAGATGTTGTTCGAAAAAAAGCAATTCAAAAACAAAAAGGAAGATGCAACAGATGCAGAAGAAAACTTGAAGATTATGGACTAGATTTAGATCATAAAAATGGCGATAGTACGAACAACAAACCCTCTAACTGCCAAGTTCTCTGTGTTCCTTGTCACAGAAGAAAACACGCACGATAATCATCTGCTAAAGATGATCCTTTTATTACGTTTGACTCGGTCCAGTTCTCTTCAGCAATTGTAACTCACTACCTCATCTATCCATTTCTCTCTTCAACTATGGCATCAATCTATTTTATCCAAACAAGAGGTCACGGTTCTGTTCGAAGTATATATTATCATGGATTTCATACTTCTGGGAAAATTTAATAAGTTTTACCAAAACCAGCTAGCAAAACTAATTTATTTCAGTAATTTGAGAAATATATTACAATTTTGAGATCGATCGATTCAGAGAGAAAAGAAACGGAGATACGATCAGATACCGTTACCTTTAGAATTGATCACAATCTTTTAGCGAAGTTGCATAATGAATCAAATGACAAATCAGAAAGCCTCAGCGAATTGGAAAATCAGATAGTGGACTTTGCCTCTAAAGACAGAATACAGTTAGTAAACTTATTACCATCGATAAAAAAACTGCCAAGTCTAGATAGAGCGGTATGCTTAGAAGAGGGAGTTGTTATTGCCTCAAATAAACAAACTGTAGCAGCACCATTTCAAAAGTTGAAAAGTGGCGTTTAGTATTTGTGCACAAATAGCGACAGTTATGAATACAATAATAATAGCCAGTGTACTAAGATCATGGTATTAGACGATGACTTTGATATTGCTACATTAGTCAAAATGACTTTACAAAGAAACGGCTTCAAAAACGTATTTCTATTTACAGACCCGTTATCGGCATTGAAAGACTTTAGGATAAACCAGATGACTTATTCTCTTGTAATATCTGATATCAGATTGCCTATTATGAATGGATTTGAGTTTGCAAGGCAGATTAGCAGAATTAAGCCAGAAATAAAGATACTGTTCATGACTGCATTTGATACTAATGATAATGACCTATTGGCCATGAATCTAAAGTATGCTAAAAATGTAGGTGGAATTATTCAAAAGCCTGTATCTCCCAAGAAACTAGCCAAGATAGTAGATGCCACCACTGCACGTATCTAAACTACAAGAAATAAACGAAAATACAACGGGAGGTATTTCCAATGGAGAGGACAAACCTTAAATGTTCATGGAAAGTTCTTACCTTGCCTAGTATCTTCACATACCCAGCTACTACTACTCGGTTCCGATATGAAATTATATATATAGTTTCGAATATCAGGCAAACGATGAACACAAAACTATTCTTCACGGCGATTGCAATCGCCGCAACTTTTAGTATTGCTGTGACAGCAGTTGCAACACCCGTATCGGCTCAGAATATGACAGACGGTAATATGACTGGAGGTAATATGACCATGTCTGCGGATGGGAACATGACTTCTATGGGAAATAACCTGACCATGGAAATGGATGACAAGAATACAGCTGGCGGTTAGTCGGTTCTACAAGTCCATCAATATTTATTTTTCTTATTTTTGATGTTCTCTAAATTATGCGATCCAATCCAACTTCAACCTACTCTTTTCCTTTTTGACCCGCAGTTAGGACACGCAATTTCATTGTGCTCCTTTCCACACTTCATACAAAAATACTTCAGCGGTCTATCTTGATTGCCAGACATCGACGACGAGAGTGAACCAAACAAACCTCTTATTCCGCCCGTACCTCCGAACCTTTTCATCTCGCTCCTACTTCTAAGGTAGGCCAATAGAACAAAAAGCCCAGCTATGGCGATGAGATCGAATGGAAATGGGAGCAAGAAAACCATGATAGTACCCATTCCCATGAAAATTAACAGCCACTTTAGCCGATGGATAATAAAGCGCTTGACATCGTCATTCATGGGATTTATGTCACGTCTATAATATAGTAAGACACAATTAAACATAATGACCTGAAAAGATAGGTAAACACACATGGAATTTCAGATTCGACCAGATCTGTAGATTTTTTTGATTAAATTATGTTAATAATCCTAGCTCTCTTCTTTCAATAAGCTTACTTACTTCTATCGGTTTTCAAATTAGATTTTTGGATTTAGACCATCTCGTTCCTAATGATGGAAATTGTTCTCCCAATGCGGTATAGTTTACATCGTATGCGCTAATAAAACAAACCTGACCTTGTTATCTAATTTCTTTATTTGATCATATAATTCAAAGCCATTTATTTCAGGCATCTTAATGTTTAAATGCAATGGAACATAGGAGTTTAGTCTGTATTAGGACAAAGCCAGTAGACGGTCATTGTACGTATCAACTTCAAATAGCCCGCTGTCTTCTAAGGCCACGCTAAAAGAAAGGGTAATATCCGCTTCATCGTCTACTATCAGAGTCCTTTTCTTAGGGCCATTTTCTATCTTTTCCGCGTTCAAGTTATTGTCATCATATTTTATTTGTAGCATACTTACCAATTGTCCAGTCTATCAGCCTGTGTATGTAAAGTGACTATTCTAGGCTCACAATCTTCTAAATTGTTATTTTTTGCTCTATTGGAGGCATTGTTTTTGATACTGTCGATCTGCTTTCAGAAGATGGTACAGAAATTGTTTTCATAAGAATGTCTTTGATCTGGTGATTGTCTATCAGAGCATTAATCAACTGTACTCGTTCTCCTTCTGGAAAACCAGCAGTAACAGAAGCACTCATTTCAACTGATTCTATCGCCTTTAGTTTCCAGTAATAGGCAAGTGTTTTACCTATTGTGATTTGCGAATCATAGACTACCTTCCCTAACAAGGTAAGAGAATACTTTCCTTTATCTCTTCTAATCAAGCCAACACTTAACAAACCAGAAATTCTAGAATAATATTGCTTTGTAGTTAGATTCATTTCTCTTAATGGGAGATACCTATCTCCATCAGAAACAGCAATGTAATTAAAGAGAATTAGTGCCTTATCGTCTGAGATCTTCTTTATGATAGAAGTTATCGAGGGTATAGTAGTGGTAGTATTTTCCATGTAAGAACACTTGCTTATATACCAGGTTCTATTCAGGGATTACAAGCCAAAGAGACCCGATAAAAGCCATTATTGGGTTAAATTTGTCTTTATTCCCATAGAAAGTGGATCACTTGACATCGGTTGCGAGGTAGCTTTGAGAGCAAATTCCGGCCATCTATATGTTATCTCTGCAATACTAGAATGGGAACATGGGTGTAATCTAAAACGTAATCTAGAACCAATCAACTAGGTTCAGTTTTGATGCTATACCTGTTTGAATTTATTACCCTACTACTGACCGTTCTCGCATGCATGAATGTGTTGGTAGTTAAATTACTATCGTTGCTAGCGAAATGTGTGGCTAGTGAATTATTAATTCATAATTTAAAATACAATCCACCCCGAAAATGTACTTACGCAATGGATATATAGTAGTGGGTATAATCTATTAGGTAACGATTATGACAACTACAATTGAAAAACTAGCAGGCGACTATACTAGTATTCGAATAAGCAGAAAAACATTAGACAAACTTGGTAAACTCCGACATTTTAAAGATACATGGGATACGATCATTGAGGGTTTAGCTTCAGAGAGATTAGGTTTAGAGGTTTCAAGAGAGAAGAGATCATTTTAGTGCCTTCAGAAGATAGTAAAGCATTCCTTCATTTTAAGGACATAATACAGTCATATCAACAGACTAACGGCGGTATAGTTGCACCGGAGTTAACGGAACCAAGACTATTCCTAGACAATATCATAAAAATGAAATATAATAAGATAATTGAAAAAGATAAGTTAAGAGATAATACTAAAGGCGGCTGGCATATCAGTAACCTAATCCATTTCGGGGAGACTATTTAGGAATTGTCTAATATCCAAAATGAATATAACGAACACCAAGAAGAGGAATACGCCGAATTTCTGGAGTTCAAAGAGAAACGAAATAGAGAATTAGGATTACAAGTTGACGGTTCACCGCTAGGGGATAGCGTTCATAAAGGCACTATCAAGTCATATGAAAAACTAAAACAATCAGTTCCGGATACTGTACGACTTGCGACATTAAGACCGGGTGATAGAATGCTTAGAATGATAACAGAAATGAAGGGTAAGCCACCAGAAATTAAGACAAGTATCCGCAGGATATTAAGGTTAAAGGATAAGAAGACAGGTAAAGAATCCCTAGTTTACGATAAACATTTAGAGTTTAATGACTTAAACGGTAACTTACATACACTTGACTATGATAATTGCAATTGTCATGAAGAAGCAGAAGGAAGAGTATTACGAGACCACAGTTACAAAATAACGGGTTCAGAGATAACAGGGGTTAAGGTTGTATTTGATAAAGAATGGAGTAAAGCAGAATTTGACAAACTACTAAAAACTGACGTCGCAGAAGGAAAAGGAACAGACTTCGCTATTAGTTTCACCAAGACTAAAGGTAAAGGTTCAGTCTATGCCGCTTCAGATATGTTATTCTCAGTCAAAAATGGAGAAGACATGGTCAATGGGAAGTTTGACGAGCTCGTAGAGTTAGGGAGACGTGGGTTGTCGACAATTACACCTTCACTTTCAAAACCAAAGCAACCTGTTTCAGAAGACCCGAACATTTCACTTTTTAAGAAAGAGAGAGGTTACATATCCCCGTCAGCAATATCGTATAACCAGACGTCATATCGGTGAGTAAGTGAAATAGCACATTGAGGGTATTGGATAGAAGGTTAACAGTGAAATGTGTCAATTGTGGTACACCTATTGATCCACTACGAACACCTTTCTGTAGTAAAGCATGTCGGTATAAGTGGACCGGAAAGCAGTGACTCCATCGCGAGGGCACTAGTCGACTTTATGGTTATAGTCCTAAACTATCATTGTACTACTTAAAAATAGTGTATTGTTAAAGTTTAAACGTCAAACTTCAGATGAATTGGTATAGTATTTCCAAATGCAAAATGAACAAAACCATACATAGTATAAGTATCAGCACCATTTCGGATTACCGATCGTATGCAGTTGAATTTCAAATCTGATTATTTATTTTCCAACAAGTTAGCACTGTACTGATGGCCAAAAACACATACCATTTATATCTTATTATTATTCTTTCTAGTCATGGAATTCGAAAAGTTGTGTGAAAAGGTCTTTAACCTTCATGATGACATACGATATGCTGGAGTTATAAACGATGGGGGTAGCCTACTCGCCGGAGGCATGCGAAAAGGGCTGGATTCTATCACGGAAGATCAGAATGACGAATTATATCTCGCCCAAACTGCTCTTAGAAAATCAATGAGGCAGAGGTTTGACGAAACAATGGGAAGAGCGAGATTTGCCTACGTGGAGCGCGAAAAGATTTCCATGCTAACATTCTATATGGACAAAAACATTCTTGTACTTTCTATAGAGCCAAATGTAGATACACATTCCGTTATGGATATTGCCAAGGACACCATGGAGTTACTAGATGGTAGGGTCAGTTAGCAGCCATACGTGGCATGCTACCATGGCAAATGCTAACAATACTAATTAAGAGATACTATATTTCAAGCAAGGGCTGACGTCTCTGACGCTTTTTATTATCACGATTGCTGGGAAAAAATAAAAAATAGTAGTAAATAGCCGTCAATTATTATTTCTTTGTCATTCTGAGCACATCTACTTGGCCACTGTGAAGCCAGTCTTTAAGCTCCTCATGACTAGGTTTAGAATCATGCTTGCCGGCCAAATGTAGATGTAGAAGAACGTAGTTAACTTGATTTAGCAACGGCTTATTTGATTCATCACCTTTACGTGCCTTGTCCTTCAAGTCACTTGGGACAGTATTCCACCACTCGTCAAAACTTCTCTTTCCACCGTCACTAGTTTTCGAACCGAATCCTTTTGGTAATGTCATTGCATTAAGTTATGAAAGCCAAGGGTTTTTAAATTTTTTCTATTTCAATGCACGTTTATTAGGTAATCAATTGCGCGGCACGAAGGTCGTCATATTTTTGTTTAATGGCATCAAAGCTCAATAAATTTAATTTCGTGTGCACAAAAAACAACAATCTACAGCTAAACTTAGCACAGTAATAGTAGAGGGCGGTAAGGAGTTCTAAATGTTGGAACTAACTCGTTTTTTTACTGGTTTTTAGGAGACCTCTTTTAACTTACTCTTACACAAGATTCATTTACTAAATGGTCTCATAGGTTCATCTTGCCCTCAAGTCAATACTATCATATATCAAAGATAATGGCTTTAATAGTATTTCTTAAGCCGACATCGGTGCTTGATATAGGCGTAGGCTTTGGCAAATATGGGGTTCTATGTCGAGAATATCTGGAATTATGGGATGGGAGAGGGAATTATTCAGACTTTCTGAGAAGGATTGATGGAGTGGAAGCTTTTAGGAAGTACATTACACCTTTGCATAAATTTGTCTACAATCGACTCTACGATGATGATATCATGAATATCATAGACAAAATTGATTTTAGGTATGATTTGGTTCTCTTAATCGATGTATTGGAACATTTCAACATTGAGCAAGGAAATTTGCTCTTATCCAAAATATTACAAAATAATAAAGGAGCTATTATATCTACTCCCAAAAAGGTAAGTAACCAAAAAGATGTGTTTGATAATAAATATGAAACCCACAAATCTCAATGGTCCAAAGATCAATTGACCGCGTATGGAGAGTCGTTTTTTTTTTTCGACTCGGTAAGCTATATCGCCTCTTTCAACGCCAATAAAGAAAAATCAGCAACGCT